>DRKE01000355.1 GCA_011051925.1 Deltaproteobacteria bacterium | reverse complement strand
TCCAATGGAGCGCGTTCATCCGCTCGGGCCGGTTGATCGTGACGGTCAGGATCCGCCCTGCCCGTTCCGTCACGCAGTACTCGCGTTCCTGTCGCTCGCTCGTCGCCTCGCCCATCGTCTCCCCTCCGCGCCTCTTTCCGGGTCGCGCTGCCTCTTTCCGGGTCGCGTTGCCCGCTCTCGTCGCCGCCTCGTGGTATCCGCCTAACGCCCTCGGCGTTTCCGGACCGCTTCCGCGAGCATCTCGAAGAGAGGCTCCGTGCGTTCCCAGCTCATGCATTTGTCCGTGATGCTCTGGCCGTAGACGAGCCCCGCGCTGCCCTGGGACTGGGAGTGTTTCTGGTTCCCGTCGAGCAGGAAGCTTTCCATCATCAGGCCGAAGATCGCCCGGTTGCCGTCCGCGATCTGGCCGGCGAGGGATTCGGCCACCTCGGGCTGTTTCTCGTGGTCCTTGCCGCTGTTCGCATGGCTGCAATCGACCATGATCCGCTCGGGCAGACCCGCCGCGAGAAGCTGGGCGGCGACCCGCGCGATCGATTCCGGGTCGTAGTTGGGACCGCTCGACCCGCCGCGCAGGATCACATGACAGTAGGGATTGCCAACGGTCGCCACGATGCCCCCGACGCCGTGTTTCGTGACGGAGAGGAAATGGTGTTCGCAGGCGGCGGCCCCGATCCCGTCGATCGCCATCTGGACGGTCCCATAGGTCCCGTTCTTGAAGCCGACGGGCATCGACAAGCCGGAAGCCAGTTCGCGATGGACCTGGCTCTCGGTCGTTCGCGCGCCGATCGCCCCCCAGGAGATCAGATCGGCATAGAATTGCGGCGTGATCGGATCGAGGAACTCGCTCCCGGTCGGCAGTCCGAGACCGGTCACGTCGAGCAGGAATCCACGCGCTTTGCGGAGCCCCTCCCGGATGGCGAAGGTCCCGTCGAGGTGCGGGTCATTGATCAGGCCCTTCCATCCGACCGTCGTCCGGGGCTTCTCGAAATAGACCCGCATGACCACGCAGAGATCGTCCGCGTAGCGCTCCCGGACGGCCGCCAGCCGCCGGGCATAGTCGAGCCCCGCCACCGGGTCGTGGATCGAGCAGGGCCCCACGACCAGGACCAGGCGGTCGTCGACGCCGTCGAGGATCCTTTCGATCTCGGTCCGTCCGCGGGCAACGGTCTCCGTCTGCTTCTCGTTTCTGGGCAGATCCTCGATCAGGACCGAAGGCGCCATCAGCGGCCGGATGTTCTGGATCCGGACATCGTCCACTTCTACTGTCATCGAAAAACCTCGGCGCCCCGGGGCGCCTGCTCCCACTCGTTCTTCCCGTCGCCTTTCCTCGGCCCGAGCCCGCGGCCCACGCAATCACAAGCCCGCACGGGGACGGCCGACGCACACCGGGCCGTGACGTCGGAGACCGGCCGGTTCCGTGAAGTTCGAGCCGACGGCGATCCGGCCGAAGCCAGCACCCGGGCGGGCTTGTATACCCCTGCTCGGGACGCCCGACAACCCCGCAGGATCGGCTAAGCCCCCGACTTCACGGGATTTTCCTCCTCCCGGACCAGGCTCTCCGGAACCGGCGCCACTCCGGCGGAGCAACCGCCCTGCGACCGCCACCCCCTGGCCGGTGGCCGGTTCCCCTGCCCGATCCTCTATCGTAGCCTGCTCCCGACCCCGACCTCGACCCCCGCTGCCCGGAGATCCAGCGAAATGTTCGACCACCTCGCATCCCCCCTCGAGATCGGCGGCATGAAGCTCCGCAATCGCATGGCCATGTCCGCCATGGGGGTCGAACTCGCGGCCGAAGACGGTCACGCGAGCGATGCGATCATCGCCTACTACGAAGCCCGCGCCCGGGGCGGTGTCGGCCTGATCGTGACCGAGGTCTGTGCCGTGGCCTACCCCCGCGGCGCGACGGCCCGGCGCCAACTCGCGCTCTCGAGCGACGAATACCTGCCCGAGCTGCGTGAGCTGACCGAACGGGTCCATCGACACGGGGCGCGCATCGCGCTTCAACTCGTCCATCACGGCAAGGTCTCCCGGGTCGACGTCAAGGAGGGGCGTCCGGTCCTGGTCCCGTCGCGCCCGCGCTTCAAGGGCGCGATGGACATGGCCCAGGACCTCTCGGCCGAGGAGATCGGCTGGCTGATCCGCGCCTCGGGTGGGGGCATGCCCGAATACCATGAAGCCACGACCGAGGACATCGCCTGGGTGATCGACGCCTTCGCGAGTGCCGCCGAACGCGCCCGACGCGCGGGCTTCGACGCCGTCGAGATTCACGGGGGACACGGCTATCTCCTTTCCGAGTTCCTTTCCCCGGCCTGGAATTTTCGCGAGGACGAGTACGGCGGAAGCCGGGAAGGCCGCGCGCGGCTGCTCTGCGAAGTGATCGCGGCCGTCAAGGAAAGAGCGGGATCCGATTTTCCGGTCTGGCCCCGGATCGACTGTCGTGAGTTCCGGACGCCCGGGGGCATCACGCCCGACGACGCGGGTCGGACGGCCGAACTCGCTGCCGAAGCGGGCGCCGACGCGATCCACGTGACCGCCTATGCGGATTCGACCTCCGGCGTCGGTTTCACGGACGCCCCGCTCGTGCACGAGGAGGCCGGCTATGTCGACGAGGCCGCCGCCATCCGCGCGCGCATCGGGATCCCCGTGATCGCCGTCGGTCGCATCGAACCCGAGGTCGGCGACCGGCTGATCCGTGAAGGGCGCGTCGACCTGATCGCCATGGCCCGGAAGCTGCTGGCCGACCCGGATCTGCCGAACAAGATCGTCGCCGGCCGCCCCCGGGAGATCCGCCCCTGTATCTACTGTTATACCTGCGTCGCGCAGCCCTTCTTCGACCGACCGGTCCGATGTGCCGTCAACCCCGTCACGGCCCATGAATCGACCCTCGATCGCGCCCTCGAGGAGCGCGCCCCACGGCCCCGCCGGATCCTCATCGTGGGCGGCGGCCCCGCCGGCATGGAGGCGGCCCGCGTGGCCTGCCTGCGTGGCCATGAAGTCATCCTCTGCGAGAAATCCGGCCAGCTCGGCGGCACCCTTCGCTTCGCGGCCCTGGTCTATGCCCCGAACGAACGCCTGCTCGACTGGCTCGAAGGACAGGTCCGCCGCCTGGACATCGACCTGCGATTGAAGACCGAGGTGACCCCGGGGTTCATCCGTCAACTCGCTCCCGACGAGGTCCTCGTCGCGGCAGGGGCCGCCCGCTCGAAGCCGAGGATTCCCGGCGTCGACCTCGACCATGTCTTCGACGGAGACGACCTTCGCGCCTTGCTCACGGGCCAGGGAGACGAAGCGGCCGCCGCCAAGCTCTCGCTCTTCGGACGCGCGGCCATCCGCGCCGGTCGCGCGATCGGCATCACGACCACGCCCGGCCGTCTTCGGGAAGCGTCCAGGGCCTTCATGCCCCTCGGCCGGAAGGTCGTCATCGTGGGTGGCGGCCTCGTCGGCCTCGAACTCGCCGAGTTCCTGGCCGAGCGAGGCCGGAAGGTGGTCGTCCTCGAGGAGGGGAGCCATTTCGGACTCGAGATGGCCCATCCCCGCCGCTGGCGGGTCCTCGACGATCTGCGTCAGCATGGCGTCCGGCTGATCGCGAAGGCCCGGGTCTCGTCGATCGATCGACAGGCCGTCGATTGCGAGATTTCAGACGGGGACGCCGGGTCGACACGGCATGCGGAGCCTGCCGACAGCGTGATTCTCGCGACCGGACTCGAGCCGAATCCCCGCGTGATCGAAGTGCTGCGGGAAGCGGGGGTTCCCATCCGGGAGATCGGAGACGTGAAGGGTGTCGGCTATCTCGAAGGCGCGATCCGGGACGGCTTTCATGCCGCACTCGAACTCTAGAACGATTCTGATGAACCTCTCGATCACGATCCGACGCGAGCCCGCCGCGAAGTCCCGTCGTCCCGACCGTCGGTCGAGGCGAGCACGACGGCGTGGGCCATCGCCATTCACGCCCGGCGCGATTCTCGCGCCCCTGGCCCTCGTGACGCTTGTCCTCGGCCTCGGCTGCCAGATCCCTGGGAACGGAAGGGACCGCCTGGACGAGGCGATCTCGAACGACGGATCCGCCACCCGCTTCCAGCCGCCGGATCCGAACCCTCGAATCACGCCCGAGGACGTGATGGCCCATGTCCGGGTGCTGACGGACGAACGGATGGATGGCCGGCGTGCCGGAAGCGCCGGTGAGCGGCTGGCCCGCGACTACATCGCTCGGGTGATGGCATCGATCGGGCTCGAGCCCGCCGGAGCGGACGGACATTTCGCCGCGCCCTTCGATTTCACCGCCGGAATCTCCCTCGGTCCCGACAACCGGCTCGCATGGACCGACGTGGGCGGCGCAGAAGCCCCGCTGCAGGTCGGAACCGATTGGCGTCCGCTTGCCTTTTCGACGAGCGGCGAGATCGCGGCGAGTCCGATCGCCTTCGTCGGATATGGCCTCGTCGCCCCCGCCACCGGGGATACACGCGCGATCGACGACTACCGCGGCATCGATCCCCGCGACCGATGGGTGCTCGCTTTTCGCGGTCTGCCCCCCTCCCTGGATGGCCCCGGACGTCAGGCCCTGCAGCGCCATGCGAGCCTTCGCCACAAGGCGATGATCGCCCGGGATCGGGGTGCCCGGGGAATCCTCTTCGTGAGCGGCCCCCTCGGCCGCTACCGCCACGAACTCGTTCCGCTCCGCTTCGATGCGTCGCTGGCCGGCACGCGGATCGCGGTCCTCTCGATCAGCGATGCGACGGCGGAGCGACTGCTCGCCTCCGGGCTGCCCCGCGGCGCCTCGCGCCATGCCCGCCCGCTCGATCTCGCCGCCCTCCAGAGGGCGGCCGCCCGACGCGTGGTCGAGGCGCGCCCGGCCGATGCGCCCGGCTCCGGAACGAAGAACGCCTCCGGAGCCGCGGCCTTCGAACTCGGAAACGTTCTGCTGGGCGGGCAGATCGATCTGGAGACGCGCCATGCGACGGGATACAACGTTCTCGGACGACTTCGCATCGGTCCGGACACATCACGCGAAACGATCGTTCTCGGCGCCCACTACGACCATCTCGGACACGGCGAGGGCTCGAACTCCCTCGCCTCCGGCGATGAGGTCGGTCGGATCCATCCCGGTGCCGACGACAATGCTTCGGGTGTCGCCGGTCTGCTCGAGATTGCCGCGGATCTCGCGGATCGGCGCGATCGCGGCGAGTTC
>DRKE01000354.1 GCA_011051925.1 Deltaproteobacteria bacterium | reverse complement strand
CCGACGATTCCACCGCCGATGATGACGATCCGCGCGGATTCCGGAAGCTCGTTCGTCATCCGACCGGACGCTGATCGCCCCCGCATCCGCGATCGCGGATCCCGACGCCGAGGAGACCGGGGACGTTCCGAGGCGACCCGACCGAAGCCCGGACGGCACGGGCCGGCCGTATCCGGAAGGCGATCGGGGTCGGTTTCGGGTTTCGTTTCATCACGCCCCACTCGAGCCGGTCGCGACCGCACGCGGGACCGCGCTCGGAGGAATGGTCCCCGCGGACGTCGCGGTTTCGCCCTTCTTCCTCCCGCAGCGCACGCGCGGTGTGACCGGAGCCGCGGGGCATGGAAGGATACGCCCACCCCTGGCCTCGGCCAACGGGAGCTGGTGGGAGGTGGCGCGAAGATCGGGTCCGGCGTTCTGCGGCGGCCTGCTAGAGTCCATCGCGATGGACGATCCCGACTCGGGAAGAGACGCGCTTTCAGCGATCCTGCGCCGCTCGATCGAACACGATCGGGTGCATTCGAGCTATCTGCTGGTGGGTCCGGGAGCGCTTCCCCGGACCCATGCGCTCGTCTTCGCCCGGGCCCTCGTGTGCCGGAGTGGGAAGGGTCTTCCGTGCGGGGCCTGCGAGGCCTGTCACCGGTCGCGCATGGATCCCGGGAATCCGGATGGCATTCCTCTCGACGGCAAGGGCAGGCGTGGGCCGACCTATCGCCACATCGGGGATCATCCCGACCTCTTCTGGGTCGAGCGGGGCCCGGACGATACGCGCATCACGATCGGCCAGGTCCGCGATCTCCAGCTCGCGCTGCGACGGGGCGCGAACGAGGGGGGGCGTCGCGTCGCCGTGATCGACGGGGCGGAATGGCTGAATCCCCAGGCCCAGAACGCGCTGCTGCGCCTGCTCGAGGAACCGCCGCCCCTCACCTCGGTCGTGCTCGTCGCCTCCCACGCCTCCGCCGTCATCGTCACGATCCGATCGCGCAGCGTCCGTGTCCGCTTCGCCCCGGACTCGGAGCCGAGCGTGCGCGACGCGGAGGCTCCGGAGCCGGTCCGCGAGATCGTCGAGACCCTCGATGCCCTGACGGAGCGCTCGATCGGTGAGATCCTTGATTTCGCCGAGCGGTACCGGGGCGCCCGCGCCCTCGCCGCCGAGGGCGTGACGGAACTGATCGATGTCTCCGCGCAGTGGCTCTGCGAGAACGTGAAAAGCCGGGTGATGATCGGGGAGCAGCCGGCCACGGCCGAACTCGACGCCCATCGCAGTCTCGCCCGCCTGCGGCGGGACCTCGTCCAGCGGAACGCCAACCCGCAGATGGTCGCCGAGCGATTGCTGCTCGGCCTGCGCGACGTCGTGGCGGCTTCGCGATGAGCACGCACCCGACGGGCGCGGAGCCGGATCGGCCGATCGCATCGGCGCGTCCGATCCGTTGGATCGACAGCCATTGCCACGTGACGGCCGACCGCTTCGACGAAGATCGCAGGGAAGTCCTCGAGCGGGCCTTCGCCGGCGGCATCGAAAGCCTGATCTCCATCGGATCGGGATATGGCATCCAGGGCAACGCGGCGGCGATCCGGCTCGCCGAGGGCGATCCGAGGATCTTCGCCGCGGTCGGCGTCCATCCCCACGAAGCCGCCGACCTCGACGACGAGGCCCGTGAGGCCCTCCGCGGGTGGCTCGACCACGAACGGGTCGTCGCGCTCGGCGAATGCGGCCTCGACTACCACTACATGAATTCGCCGCGGGAGATCCAGCTCCGGGTCTTCGCCGAACAGATCGCGCTCGCCCGCGAACTCGCATTGCCCGTCTCGATCCACGTCCGCGGAGATGACCCGGACGCCTATGCGGATCTTCTCGGGATCTGGCTCGCCGAAGGAGGCGGAGAACTCGAAGGCGTCCTCCATTGCTACACGGGCACCCTCGAATTCGCCCGACGTGCGCTCGACGCGGGCTTCTTCGTCTCTTTTTCGGGCATCCTCACGTTCAAGGGCAGCCATGAACTGCGCGAAGTCGCACGCGGCCTCCCCCTCGACCGCCTCCTGGTCGAGACCGACGCGCCCTTCCTCGCACCCCAGGGCCATCGTGGCCGGCGCAACGAACCGCTCTGGGTCGCCCGGGTCGGCGAGATCCTGGCCGCCCTCCACGATCGACCGGTCGAGGAGATCGCGGAACGGACCCGCGCCAACACGCGCCGCCTCTTCCGCCTGCCGGACCACCCCGCGAAGGCGACCTTCGCGGCCACGGATCCGCCGACGAACGGGCACGAGAACGGGACGAGGTCCCCGGCTCCATGACCCTCGAACCCCGGGACGCCCTTCATGCGGAGTTGCTCGATCTGGCTCGTGATCTCGCGCGGGCGGCCGGCGCGATCCAGCGGGACCGCTACGAGACCGGCCTCACGATCGATACGAAAAGCGCCTCGATCGATCTCGTGACCGAGGTGGATCGCGCCTGTGAAGAGCGGATCGTCGGAGGCATCCGGGCGGTGCGTCCGAATGACGCGATCCTCGCGGAAGAGGGCCACGGAGGAGACGACTCTTCCGCCCGGATCCGCTGGATCATCGACCCCCTCGACGGAACCACCAATTTCGCCCACGGTTTTCCGCGCTTCTGCGTGTCGATCGGAATCGAAATCGGCAGCGAGCGCTGCGTCGGAGTCGTCTACGACCCGTTGCTCGACGAATGCTTCGAGGCCACCCGGGGCGAAGGCGCGTGGCTCGGCCCCCGCCGCCTCCGGGTCACCTCCGAAGCCGACCTCGGCCGGTCACTCGTCGCCACGGGTTTCGCCTACGACGTTCACGAGAGCGCGGACGACAACCTCGATCTCTTCCGCAACATCGTGAAATCCGCCCGAGGCATCCGGCGCGACGGCAGTGCCGCCCTCGATCTCTGTTATGTCGCAGCGGGCCGCCTCGACGCCTATTGGGAGTTCAAACTGCATCCCTGGGATGTCGCGGCGGGCTTCCTGATCGTGGAAGAAGCCGGCGGGCGTCTCAGCAGCCTCGAGAACGGCCCGATCGATCCGTCGGGCCGCGAAGTCGTGGCCACGAACGGTGCGGTCCACGACGCCCTGCTCGCCCGACTCGTCGAACCCGTCCTTTGAATCGACTGATCCAGAGCCGTCAGGGGATTTCGACACCTTCGAGTGGATCCGCGCCCGGCCCATCGGACGGCCCCTTCCCGGGATCCCCTTCGGCCGCAGGGGGCGTTTCGGGCTGCCGCATGAGGGCTTCTTCGGAGATCGGGATCCGGTCGGCCATCGATTGCGGGAGGACGTAGACGGTCGACTCGTCACCCCGTCTGGCGAAGAGGCCCCTCCCCTCGACCGCGTTTCCGATCTCGACGTTCGCGAGCAGCGGACGGCTCCCGTCCTCCATCGCTTCCCCTTCGATACGGACCTCGACTCGCGGTGGCGCGAGCCCGAGACTCCCCAGCTCGTCGGGACCCATCTCGTCCGCCACGATGTCTTCGGCTCGCAGACTCGCGAACTCGCGAACGAGCTCCGAGATCCGGTCCGGATCGACGTCGGGCGTCTCGCTCGTCCAACCCGACTCGGCGAGTCCAGCCGTCAGGTGCCGGGTCGATCTCGCATCCTCGTCCGCGAATCCGAGAACGATCCGACGCGCCGACGACACATCGAATTCCGAGAGCATCTTGTCGCGGTAGTCGTTGATCCGCGTCTTCCAATCATCTCTTCTTTCGACGTCGATGCGGAAGACCCGCCCATCCTCCGCTTCGACGAGCAGGGCGTCTTCGAAGGGGCCCGCGATCTTCGCGCTGCGCTCGAGATGGTCTCCTTCGAGGGTCCACGAGATCCGAAGCAGGGGATCGGCAAGGGCGGCCTCGATCGCCGGGGTCCGCTCGTCGACGAATCCCTTCGCTCGCAGGAAGGCCAGATCCGAAAGGAGATCGTGAACCGTCCGCTGGTCCGCCCGCGTCACGAGCGGAGCGCCCATCTGCCATTCGCCGCGCTCGTCCCGCGCCAGGGCCACCTCGACCTCATGATCCCCTTCGTGCCACGAAACGCGCAGCGTCCGGACGTCGCCCTCCGCGAATCGGAAGATGCGTCGCTCCCTCAGGTCATCGAGATTCCGGTCGAAGGCGTTGATCCGATAGGTCTCGACATAGCCGACATCGTCGTCCGCCAGCCTTGCAACGTAGGTATGTCCACCGACGGGCGTCGGTCCGCCGATTCGAAGTCCCCGACTCGTTCCGCCGATCTCGAAGCGGACGATCCGGGCTCCCTCGTCGAGTCCGTACTGGGCGAGATCGCCGGGCTCCGCGACGGAGCCCATCCGTTGAAGGGTCGTCAGCGCATGGGCCATCGCATCGAGCGCCACGCTGTCCGCCGGGCCCTCGACCGGCGAAACGAGCGCCCAACTTCCATCGTGCCGCTCGAAACGTGCGGCGATCCCGTCGCGAGTCGTCAGTTCGATCGCCTCGACATCGTCCTGATCGAGGCCCGGATGGATCCTTTCCTCGTTTTCCTGCGCCGCCTTGCGCTCGGCTTCGCCTCCGATCTCATGGAAGTAGACGAACGCGCCGAGGACGAGGGCCAGTACCGCGAGAATCGCCGTGGTGCGCGGATTCATGCTAGCGCCCCGGCGCCTTCCGACGCAGCCACCAGACGATGACACCGATGATCGCGATCGCTTCGGGCAGCACGAAGAGCGAGAGGTACTGGATGAAGCGCCCCTCGGCCGCGCTCATCTGGAAACTCGAGGCCCGTGAGACGTTCGGACGGATCGTGATCTGCTCGATGTCCCCCGCCAGCCAGTTCACCGAATTGACGAAGAGATCGCGATTGCGGAGCGCATCGAGAAACTCGTTCGTCGCGAAATCCGAATCACCGAAGACGACGAGGCGCCCGGGCTTCGCCTCGGCATCGGACCCGTCGGCGCTGGGATCCCGACCCGACGCGTCGTCCGGCTCGCCCGGCTCCGTTTCCCTCGCCACCCGCGGCGTTCCCGCGACCGCGATCGGAACCGGTCCGGGCAGGTCTTCCGGCCCGAATTCAGCCCGGCCCGTGTCACGCCAGGCATCGAGGTCGCGCTCCGCCCAGGATTCCCGCCCGGTCTTGACCAGGATCGTGTAGTTGCCCGTCGCCCTGGG
>DRKE01000353.1 GCA_011051925.1 Deltaproteobacteria bacterium | reverse complement strand
GCGACCAGTTCATCGAGTTCCGGATCTTCGGCAGGGGCGTTCATCGGCGGCAAATTGGCCGAAGGGCCGAACGGAAGAAGTGACGCGCCACACATGGGCGCGGATATGGCCTCTATTCCGCCGGACGGATCCCGGTCAGGGCCTCCAGCACGTCCTTCGCGGTCTGGACCCGCGCATCGGGGTCCTTCTCGAGAAGTCGCAGGATCAGCTCGGCCAGCGCATCGGGCAGATCGGGTCGCAGCGCCCTCGGGTCGGGAGCGGGTGAATGACGATGGTGGTAGGCGATCTCTCCGGAGCCGAAGGGGACCCTGCCCGTCGCGAGCTCGAAGAGCGTCACACCGAGGGAGTAGAGATCCGAGCGGTGGTCCACTTCGTCCCCCAGCACCTGTTCCGGAGACATGTAGTAGGGCGTCCCCGACACGAGGGTCGTCGCACCCCGGACTTCCGCGAGGACCTTGGCGAGTCCGAAATCCATGATCTTGACGACGCGCTCGGTCGTGACGAAGAGGTTCGCCGTCTTGATGTCGCGGTGGATGATTCCCTGGGCGTGGGCGTAGTCGAGTCCCCGACAGGCCTGGCGTGCGATCCCGAGGAGATTCGATGGAGAAAGCTGACCCCGCTCACGCAGGATCGTCTGCAGCGGTTGTCCTTCCAGGAGTTCCATCGTGATGAAGAATTGTCCGTCCTCCTGATCCGCGTCGTAGACCGTCACGATATTCGGATGATTGAGTCGGGCGGCGGCCTGCGCCTCGCGCAGGAAGAACTGGAGGGCGCGCGGATGATGACGGCGCAGGCCCTCCGGAAGGCGTTTCAGGGCGACGATCCGATCGAGCCGGGTATCGCGCGCACGGTAGACGATCCCCATGCCGCCCCGGCCGATCTCCTCGAGAAGGTCGTAGCGGACCTCTCCCACGAAAGCCGTGATATCACCCCCCGCGCTCCGGCTTCCATGACTGAAGAGATGTCCCGAAGCGCTCCGCTGCTTGCGTAGCGATTCGATTCTCGCCGCGATGTTCGGAAAGGTCGGCTCCCGGCGGCGCAGGTCCTCGAGCACGTCGAGCGAGCGCTCGACGTGGCCGGCCTGATCCCACAATTCGGCCAGTCTCGAATAGGTATCGGCCGTCGCGTAGGCGGGTCGGAACGTGGCGATGTATTCGTCGAGCTTCCCGGCCGCGAGATCGAAATGCCCTTCGGTCTCGAAGGCCTCCACCAACAGGGCACACGCCTCCCTGAAATCGGGGTCCGTCGGCTCGACCCGCTGGAGAAGCCGGATCGCCCGCGGCCTCTGACCGTGTTCGAGAGCCAGCTTGGCCGCAGGAAAGACCCGACCACAACGTTCGAGCGCGCTCAGCCAGCGGTCGATCGCCTGGGCTTCGCGATAGCAGTCGATCGCCCGTTCGAAGTCGAGTGCCCGCTCGAAACACTCCCCGGCGCGCAGGACGTTCCCAGCCAGGTGATGGGCCTCCGCCGCATCGATCCAGTCCTCGGCCTCTTCGAACAGGGTCGCGGCCCGATCCGCTTCCCCGAGTTCGAGTCGGAGCTGGGCTGCGGCTCGCGGATCCCCCGCAGATTCGAAGAAATCCGCCGCCCGGGCCTTGTCGCCTTCGGCCTGATGTTTCTTCGCCAGCAGCCGGAAGCCGAGGGCCGCCTGGTCATCCCGCTCGAGGGCCCGCGCCGCCGCCAGCAGGTCGCCGGTCAGATAGGGAATCACCGCCGGAGGACAGCCCTTGAAAACGGCCTCCGTCGCCAGCACGTCGAGGACGATCGTCGTCGGCCGGAAACTCGAGACCAGCAGGGGTTGATCGAAGACGCGATCGCCACAACCGATCAGGAGACGATGGCTGCCCTTGGGCAACAGGACCCGGATCGCGCCCTTCGTCGCCAGGCGGGGCTTGTCGATCGAGCCGGGAACCGTGATCTGGGCCTCGTCCGCCGGCCGATCTCCCCAGACGACCCGGATGTCGATGGGACACGAGGACGGATGGACGTCGAATTCGAGCCGAGCGGTCCTTCGATGGCGGATTCGAACGATCTTGGATTCATGGACCCGGCCCAGGACCTCGTCACTCCCGGGATCGATCAGCAGGCCGTCGATCGTGACCTGATAGCGACCGGTGAAGAATCGCTGGAAGCGGGTCTCGCGCGACACCATGGGGTGTTTGCGCCGGGTCGACGCGCCCCCCTCCCGGATCTCGGACTCGGAGAGGGAATCGGGTCCCGCCGCGCGACGGCCACTCCCGATCCGCACGCAGAAGAGACCCCGCAGCTCATCGGGATATTCGATCGAGACGGCCACGTCGCCGCGCTGGCGCATCAGGACGAAGAACGCGAGCAGGACGATTCCCGCCGCGAAGGCCAGGATGGCCATACGCAGCCCTTCATCCTCCCGGATCCGCCGGGCCCAGGGCAGCAGGCCTTCCTGCACGGACACCGGCAGCCTCTCGACGATCCGGACGATCCGGGGATCGAACTCCGCCCATCCGGGATCACGCGGCGGGCTGGGCCAGGCGACCTGGTCTCCCCTCGGTTCGGCGGAGCCGGTCAGTTCGACGGCGGAGCGGAGCCGGGATCTCGCGTCGGCCAGGGTCCCGGACCCGGGAACATGCGGTGCCAGCGCGTCAAGCACCGCCAGCGCTTCGAGCAGGCGGCCCTCGGCCGCATAGAAGCGCGCCAGGTCATAGCGGAACCGGATCTGGTCCGAGGCCCGCCCCGAAGCGTCGAGCCCCTTCAGGAAAGCCCGTTCGGCGGCCTCCAAACGGCCCGCACGAGCCAGGTTCGCCGCCAGGCCGTGCCAGACATCGATGAGCGCCACGTCGCGGGCGTCGACGATGCTCGCGTACGCCTCGGCGGCCGCCGCGAAGCGACCCGCCGCCTCGAGCAGCCGAGCCGATTCGAAGGCGGCCTGGCGAAGGGACGTTGCCTTCGAGGGCGCCTGCTCGGTCCCGGTCGGGTCGTGCTCCGGTGTGTCCAGGCGTCGCAGGATCTCGGCGCGGCGCGGCGCATCCCGGGTGATGGCCACTTCGCGCCAGGGACCGATCTGCAGACCCGCCGCCGGTTCGAGGGTTTCGATTCCCGAAGGCAGCCAGCGCCAGGGTCCAGCCAGGACATCGACCGGCACGACCCTCGAATCCGACGCCGAGGCGTGCCCCGCGACCAGGATCGCGAAGAGCATCGGGAAACATCCCGCCAGCGCCAGCGCGGACCACGCGAGCAGCCGCCCGGTTCGGGAGCAGAGCGGCGAGGATCCTCTTCGAATCGGGGCGGGCGCGGTCATGGAACCATCCGAATCGATTTCATCGTGGGTCGGCGTCACGCCGCCTCCACTGCCAGCCGGCCCGACCCCCGTCCGTCGAGACGGTCGGTCGGGGCGCGACGGGAAGTTCGTGGGATCCCGGACAGGATAGCGCGCGTCGGAGTTCGAGTCGGTCCGGCGGCGGGTCGCTGCCCGGCATCCGGGCCGGCCCCGGTCCATTAGGGATATTCCCCGAGGGGATACCGCTCAGTCTGCCCTCGTGGACGGCGCCCCCCAAAAACCGGTCAGCCGTCACACACCAATCCCATCGGAATATGGCAATCTTCCGGTGGAGAAACTGCTTCGGGGGGGCATGAGCGATGCAACCCGTCCACACCGATGAGACCGACGAAGACGGGTCGAGTGCCATCAGCTGGAGTCCTGATTTCGTTTCCGGACGCTTCGTTTCGGATCTTCTGACGGGACTGGACCGCTGTGATGTGCCGACGACGCGACTGATCGGGGACCTGCCCATCGAGATCGGTGCCACCGGACGTGTCACGCATTCCGTCGAGTGGAGCGTCTTTTCCGACTTCATGAACCGGCTCGAAATGCACGCCGGGAGTCCCGAGGCGCTCGAATCCCTCGGCGAGCAGGTCGGTGCCTTGAAGCCCTCGCGAATGCTGACGAGCCTGGCCGGCTTTTCGACCTCCCCATACTCGCTCTATCGCGCGGCAACCCGATGGGCCCTTCACCGCGCGCTGCCCGGCGTCGAGATGTCCGTCGAGCAGGTCGAACCCAACCTGCTCGAGGTCCGCGCTCGCCTGGCCGACGGGCTCCGCCCCTGTGCTCCCCTCTTCCACATGGCGACGGGGGCGGCGCGCACGCTACCCCGCGTGCTCGGGATGTGCGATGCCGTGGTCCGTGCGGAGGTCGGTGATTTCGAAACCCGCCTCCAGATCACGCTGCCTCCTTCGCGCACGATCTGGGCCCGGCTGACCCGGACCTTCCGGTCGATCTTCTTCGCCGGTTCCGTCCTGCAATTCCTCGAGACCCAGCAGCTCGAGCTGCACGCCAAACACGCCGTGCTCCAGAAGACGAACGCCGCGCTCGCCGAGAGCGAGCGCCGCTACCGGGCGATCACCGATGCCGCCGTCGACGTCCTCTGCGAAATCGACGAGAACGGACGCATCGTCTACGTCAGCGCGTCCGTCGAAGACCTCATGGGCTATACGCCCGAACAGGTGACCGGCAGCCATTTCAGTCTCTGGATCCCGACGAAGAATCGCGATTGCGCCCGCGACCGCTTCGCCGAACTCGCGTCGCAATCGATCGAACGCGCGGTTTCCCGTGAACGCGTCCGCCTCCATACCGAATCGGGCGACCTGATCGCGGTCGAGATCTCGTTGCGCGCCTACCGGACGCCGGAAGGCGATGTCCGCATGGTGGGCATCCTCCGGGACGAGACCCACCGATCGAAACGGCGGACCGGCACCCGGAGCGGTCCGGGAACGACGCCTGGCATCTCGTCCCTCGAACCCCTCCGGTCGAGAATCAAGGAGCTCCGGCATAGCGACCCGGCGCGGCCGATCGAACGGTCCTTGTCGATCCTGCTGGCGGCCCTCGAAGCGGGATCGGCCGCACGAGACGAGGCGGCCACGAGCCGGCTCGTCGGCGCCACGGATCGCATGGCCCGGATCGTCGAAGGCGCCATGGCCCTGGTCCCCGATCCGTCGGCGGAAGACCGCTGGATCGAGACGAAGAAGCTGATGGAACGGGTCCGACTGGAATTCCTCGCCCGGGAGGACCCCGCCCCGGACCGCTCGAGCCGACCGGCGCTCCGGATCGACACGACCGACGCAACGCCGCTGGTCCTGGGCGAGGAATCGCTCCTCACGACGGCCCTGGGCAGCCTGCTCGACTGGGCGGCGGGCCGAGCGACTGCCGAACGCGACGAGCCGGAGACGGATTCGGCCTCACCGGCAATCGAGCTCTTCCTGGCGTCGACGGCCGAGGTCGTCGACGGCCGGACGGCCATCGTTTTCGCCGTGGGCGGAATCGGGGCGCCCGCTCCGACCGCCCGTGGAGGCCCGACCGGGCAGCCCCCGACGGAGGCCGCGGAGGATCCACTGGCCGATGAACTCGCCCTCGCGATCGCGGAGGATGCGGTCGCCGCCCTCGGTGGGGAACTCAGGCTGTCCAACGTGCGGCAGCAGCCCGTCGCCCGGCTCCGCCTGCCCCAGCCGGATCTGCCCCGACCGACCCTTCCCGGGCTGGCCGGGGGCACGAACTGACGGTGGACGACTGGATCCCGGAGACGGATCCATCGACCGATCCACACGTGACGGGGGCTTTCCGGAGCCGGCCCGGGCGCGGCCTCAATCCGATTCGCGAACCACGTCGGCACCGAGTGCCCGTAGCTTCTCGTCGACCCGGTCGTAGCCCCGATCGATGATCTCCGCGTTCTGGACGATGCAGGGCCTTCGGGTGGCACAACAGGCAGCGATGATCATGGCCATGCCCGCGCGGATGTCGGGACTCCGGACGGTCTGCCCCTTCAGCTCCGACGGGCCCGAGATGATCACGCGATGCGGATCGCAGATGATCGCGTTCGCGCCCATCTGGACGAGCGGGTCGACGAAGTACATGCGGCCCTCGAACATCTTCTCGAAGAAGAGGATCGTGCCCTCGCTCTGGGTCGCGAGCACGAGGAAGGGACTCATCATGTCCGTCGGGAATTGCGGCCAGGGCCCATCGTCGACCTGGGGAATGGCTCCCCCCGCGTCGGGCTGGATCCGGGGCGTCTGTCCGGCGGGCATGACGATGCGGTCGCTCTTGATGTCGAGTTCGATTCCGAAACGCTCGAAGACGCGATGCATCATCCAGTAGTGACCGCGCACGGTGTCGTGGATCGTGATCCCACCACCCGTGGCTGCGGCGAGGGCGAGGTACGAGCCGACCTCGATGTGGTCGGATACGACGCGATGGGTCGCCCCGGCGAGCCGTTCCACACCGGTGACCGTCAGCGTGTTGGTGTAGAGCCCTTCGATCTCCGCCCCCATCGAAGAGAGCAGCTGTGCCAGATCCATCACGTGGGGTTCGCTCGCGGCGTTGAGGATCGTCGTCGTCCCCTTCGCCAGGACCGCCGCCATGAGGATGTGCTCGGTCGCCGTGACACTCGCCTCGTCGAAGAAGATCATCGCCCCCGATAGACCCTCCCGCGCGGTGAACTCGAATTCGCGATCGTCGACCGAAGCGCCGAGCTGGCGCAGACCGTAGAAATGGGGATCCAGGCGGCGTCGCCCGATGCCGTCACCGCCGGGGGGATGAAGCTTCGCGCGACCGAGTCGATGCAGCAGCGGGGCGACGAAGAGAACGGAGGTGCGGACCCGCTCGCAGAGTTCGACGGGCAGAGCCCGATCCTCGAGATTCGCGGCCCGGATCGCGATGCGATCGTCGACCCGGGACACCTCCGCGCCGAGATGCCCCGCGATCTCGAGCATGACATCGACGTCGCGGATCGAGGGGACGTTCTCGAGAACGACTTCCTCTTCGCTGAGGAGGGCCGCAGCGATCATCGGCAGGACGGCATTCTTGCTGCCGCTGGCGCGAATCTCCCCCTGGACGGGTCGGCCCCCATGAATGATGAAACGACTCAAAGCTGTCCCCCCGCTCTTCGCACCCGATCTGCCTATGATCACCGAACCCCCGGGTCCGGTCCAGAAAAGCGAGTCCGGGTCGAATTGACCCCATTCAGGTGCCTTCGATCTGCTCGTCCCCTGCTTATCGGCAGGATTGGATGATTCTATTGTGAATCCGTTCACAGTGAAGCGGGTCGGGATTGGAACAAACTGCCCATCTCCCATAGCCTCTCCCCTCCACGGCGTTCTGATGGGTCTCAACCTCGAACCGGATCCACCCGATCGGGTTCAGGCGGAGCTCTCAGGCCGATCCAGGGCGTGGCTTGGCACCGTCCTTCTTCTGCCCGGACGCCTGGCGTCCCTATTCCGGAGCGAATCGAACCTCATGCGAAACCATCGACCCCGACCTTCGACCCTCCTGATCCTGCTCGTGCTCGCCATCGGTCTCGGCGGCTGTGGCGGTGGATCGGGACCGAAACTCGAGGTGCCTTCGGATCCGAAGGCGGCCGACCAGGCCGAGCTCGAAACGCTCTTCGACCAGATTTCGCTCCAGCTCCAGAGCGCGAAGGCGGGCAGCGATCGCGCCCTCACCCTGGAGAGGCAGCTGAAGACGGTCGGAACCGAACTCGCCCAGCGGGCGGCCGCCGTGATCCGGACCCGGCTCTCCGAGACCGAGCGGATGGATGGCCGGCTGCCTCTCGGTGCGATCGAACGGGAGCGCGGGCAGGTCGACCTGATCAAGCGATGGGATGCGGACATCCATGCGAAGATCTCGGCCGAGCTCGAGGCCGAGCGGGAGGCGACGCTCGCCGCCATCGAGCAGCGGGAAGCCCGACTGGCTGCCCTCGCGGAAGACGAGATCCTGGAACGCCTCGAGTTGTTGTCGGATCTCTCCACCTTGTCGGGAACGGGTTCCGAAGACCAGGCGCGTTATGCCCGGCAGCGCGATGAGATCCTCCGGGCGGTTTCGCAGGAAGCCGAGGAGGCGATCCGGAACGAGGACTACGAGAAAGCACAGGATCTGCTGGGGATCGTCCAGGAGGTGAATCCCGAAGACGAAAAGACCCGCCAGCAGAAATGCGAGGTCGACGGAAAGGTCATCCTCAAACGGTTCGCCAATGCGCTCGAAACCGGACGGTTCAGCCAGACCATGACGATGTTGACCGAGTTCTCCGAAACGGATTGCTTCGACGAGATCAAGGACGGGTTGCGGGAATCGGCCATGCCCATGGTGGAGGCCTTCGGGCAGCTCGGCCAGGAAGCGGTGTCGTCGAACCAGCTCGACCTCGCCTACGAACGCTACAAGGATGCGGCCACGATCTCGAAGCTGCTCCTCGATCGGAAGGCCAGATTGCCGGGGATGTCGGCCTTCCTCGACAAACTCGATCGTCAATTCGAGAAGGCCTACGAAGCGGGCGAGTACGGCGTCGCCTGGGGCTACCTCAACGTGATGACCGAATTCGGTCCCATGACGCCGCAGATCCGCCAGCGGTTGCGGCAGACCCGGGACGAGATCCGTCGCCGCGCCGTCCGCGGCCTGACGGCCTACCCCTTCGAAGACCCGAAGAGTTCTTCGACCCGCGTCGGCGATGCCGTCGCTTCGAAGGTCGTGCAGTACATCTTCCGAACGATTCCCAGTGACGTCAGCATCGTCGAACGGGAACAGCTCGAGCGGATCCTCGAGGAATGCGAGAGACGCGGTGCCTGTCAGGACCTCGACACCGCGGACTACATCGTCCAGGGAACGATCCTCGACGCGAAGGTCGAAACGACCGAGAAGTCGGGGACGGAAACGAAGCGCGTCGTGACGGGTCAGGAAACGGT
>DRKE01000352.1 GCA_011051925.1 Deltaproteobacteria bacterium | reverse complement strand
GGTCCCCCTGGACGGGTCGATGTGCGTATAATCCCGAAACTCGTACATACCCTTTCGAGGGTGATCGGGCACACCTGTGATGGTGGCATTTTCGGGCGGATGCCGCCAAACCGCATGGGCGACTCGGGGTTTCTGCCGAGTCATTGGTTTCGGTCCACAGGTTAGGAAAAGCGGATGCTGCGGAACTACGGAACAGCCACTTCCTCTCTCCTGATGATCTTCGATGTCGTCGTGAGTGCAGTGATCTGTATCCTGCTGCTCCAGTGGCCCGCCGCCAGCGGCCTGTCGGATCCCTTCGCGCAGGGTGGCACGGCCATGATGGTCGTGGCCCTCACGGGTACGCTGATCTGGCCCGTCACCTTCCAGCATTTCGAGGTCTATTCGTCGGCACGGACCCAGGGGTTCTGGGACGTTGCCCGTCGACTCCTCGTTTCCGGGCTGGTGACCGCCACCATCTTCGGCGCGGTCGCCTTCGCCTCGGATGTCCCGCTCAACCGGGGCTTTCCCTTCCTGTGTGCCGCGATCCAGGGGCTCGCCCTCTCGGGCATGCGCTTCGTCCTCTACGGTGTCCTGCGGACCGCGCGTCGCTTCGGGCGAAATACCCGCAACGTCCTCATCGTCGGCTCGGGACCCCGCGCGGCACAGGTGAAACGGAACATCGATGCCCATCCGAGCTGGGGCCTCCGTGTTCTCGGATTCGTCGACGATGTGGACACCCCCCTCGATCCGAGCCTCTTTGCCGCGAAGCTCTTCCGGATCGACCAGATGCCGGAGCTGCTCGGGGATCTCATCGTCGACCGCGTGATCGTGGCCTGTCCCCGCTCGATGCTCGGTTCGATCGCGCCGGTCCTCCGCTCCTGCAGCGGTGCCGGCGTTCCCCTGACGCTGTTGCCCGATCTCTTCGGCGATTTCCTGCCGATGCCCCATATCGGGCGATTCGGATCCCGGCCCTCGCTCGAGTTCGCTGCGGTGCATCACAACGCGGTGCTGCTGGGCATCAAGCGGTTGATCGACATCGTGGGCGCTTCGATCGGACTGGTCGCGGCGGCGCCGATCCTCGTCGTGGCCGCGATCGCCATCAAGCTCGAGGATGGTGGGCCGGTCTTCTTCCGGCAGACCCGCTGCGGGCTCTACGGTCGACGCTTTTCGATGTTGAAGCTGCGTACGATGTGCGTCGACGCGGAAGCCCGCAAGGCGGAGTTGTTCGACCTGAACGAGATGGACGGCCCGGTCTTCAAGGTGAAGCTCGACCCGCGGATCACGAAGGTCGGCGCCTTCCTGCGTCGATACAGCCTGGACGAGCTGCCGCAGCTCTGGAACGTCCTCGTCGGAACCATGAGTCTCGTGGGGCCCCGTCCGCCGGTCCAGGAAGAAGTCACCCACTACGAGATCTCCGAGCGGCGGCGCCTGTCGATGCGGCCCGGGATCACCTGCATCTGGCAGGTGAGTGGTCGCAACGAGATCGGTTTCGAGGAATGGGTGAAGCTCGATCTCCAGTACATCGATTCGTGGTCCCTCGCCCTCGACGCCCGGATCCTGCTCCAGACGATTCCGGCGGTGCTTCTCGCCCGGGGTGCGCACTGAGCGCCCGTCCGCTCGACCGGGCAGCGGGCAATGCCCCTGACCGTCGTGAGGGCGGGCATTCCGGGTGTTCTTCAGGGACGGACGGCGAAGGCGTCTCGTCTTCCGGGCCCGCGGCTCGTCGTCAGTCTGCTTCCAGGAGCGAGAGAAGAGCCTTGCGGTCGACCTTGCCATTGGCGTTGAGGGGGAAGTCCGGGATCTGCCGGATCTCGCGCGGGGCCATATAGGCCGGCAGGCTGGACTTCGCGCGCGTGAGCAGTTCCGCGCAATCGACGCCGGGGTCGGAGATGAAGACGACGACCGAATCCGCGCCGGCCGAGGTGATCGGCCAGCCGACGGCGATGGCGACCTCGACGCCGGCCTCCCGGCGGATCATGGCTTCGATCTCGCCCAGCTCGACGCGATAGCCCTGGATCTTGATCTGGTTGTCCATGCGTCCCAGATAGACCATCGGGCGGCGTCCGTTGCTGCGTCGGACGCGATCACCGGTTCGATAGAAGACCCGGTCCCGGCCGGGTGGGCGCTGATAGGCGGCTGCCGTTCGCTCGGGATCGTTCCAATAGCCGGGTGTCAGTTGCGGCCCGCTCATGAGCAGCTCGCCCGTCTCGCCCGGAGCGACCTCCCGGAGTTCCTCGTCGACGACGAGGACCTCCATGCCCGGATAGGGCTCGCCGATCGGAACGAGTCCGAGTTCACAGTCCTCGCGCGAGCGCGCCGGGTCCCAGCGATAGAGCGTGCAGGCGATCGTCAGTTCGGTCGGGCCGTAGAGATTCTCGACGGTCGAGTTCGGGGCGGCGTCGACCCAGGCCTCGACGATTTCCACAGGAAGCGCCTCGCCACAGAAGAGGCTCCAGCGGAGGCTGGGATAGGCATCCGGTTTGAGCATCCGCAATCGGCTCATCAGCACGCCCGTCGAAGGAACCGAGAACCAGACCGTCAGCTTCGATTCCTGGATGTACTTCGCGGGGAGCATCTTCTGGGCCTGGCTGGGAACGCAGACCCGCGCGCCGCTCTTCCAGGCGAGGAAGAGATCGAAGACCGAAAGATCGAAGGTCAGCTCGAAGGTCTGGGAGAATCGATCGTCCGGCGTGATGCCGTAGCGCTCCGCCATCACGTCGAGGAAGGCCTGCACGTTGCGATGGCGGACCATGACGCCCTTGGGCCGGCCCGTGCTCCCTGACGTGAAGAGCAGGTAGGCGATGGCTTCGGGATCGACCGGGCGAGGGGACCAGGCGGAGGCCGCTTCGAGATCGTCGCGGCCGAGGACCCGATGGCGGGGGTGGGCCCGGGCGACGTCGGTGACATCCCGGGATTCGGGCAGGATCAGCAGCAGCGAGGTCTCGAGTCCAGCCAGGACACGATCGAGCTGGCTCTCGGCCCCGGCATCGACGATCAGGGCACGACAGCCCGATCGCTCGAGCATGCTCCGCGTTCGTTCGGGTGGGAAGGTCGGATTCAGCGGGACGTATCCGTCTCCGCGAAAAAGGGCCGCCAGGATCCCCGCGAAGGTCGCGCTCGAACGCTGACCGAGAACGGCCGTGAGCGCGGGAGCCGCCGAGCCGGGTTCGCGCGGGTCGTGTGCGATCAGGGTCGCCGCGAGACCGGCGGCGCGTTCCCGGAGCTCGAGGTAGGTGAGGGTTTCACCCGCCACCTCGAGGGCGATCCGGTCGCCATGGTGCTCGCAGGAGTGGAGGAACCCGGAGCGGAGCGTACGGGGGGATTCGGCTTCCATGGTCTAGGCGGAAACGGCATCCCGCGCATCGGGGAAGAAGGCTTCGACCAGGGTATCGATGCTGGTGAAGACCTCGGGCTCGATGTTCTCGATGTCGACTTCCTCCTCGCGAAGACTCTCGATGAAGAGGATGAATTCGACGACGTCGAGAGACGAGAGGAGACCCTCTTCGAGAATCGGCATGTCATCGCGTGCCAGCCGGTCGCTGGAAGCGCCGGAGCGCTCCAGGATCCACGAGCGAAGCGCTTCTCGGATCTTTTTTCCGTCCATCAAAATTCGGGTCGCTCCGTCAGCAGGCCGACATCGAGGAAGTAGTCGACGAGTTTGGCCGAGGCGTTCTCACGGAAGCGAACGCAGGTCGGATGCGACAGGGCCATCTTGCGGATGCCATAGCCGTCCTCGAGTCCCGCGTCCTTGTAGACGGCGGGATTGTAGAAATCGCCCCAACTCGACGCGAGATACTGTCCGAGCCAGGTCCGGAAGGCGGCCATCTCTTCGTCGCTCCAGGCTTCACGATGTTCCTCGAAGAGCTCGCGAAGGAACTCGCGGCCGAAGCTCAGATGTCGCGCCTCGTCGATGTGATGGACCTTGTTGATCCGCGCGACCAGGGGATGGATCCGCGGGTCGCTCATCATCTTGAGGTTGTAGAAGTCGCCGAGTTCCTCGACGATCAGCACCTTGCAGAAAAAGGCCACGTCCTCCTCGCCCTTCGCATATTCCCGGGGCAGGACGATCTTCTTCTCGGGATAGATCTTGCCGCCGTAGCGATTGCAGAACATCCCGAACATGATCATGTGCTTGTTCTCTTCGTCCACGAAATGGTGCAGGTACTCCGTGATCGGACCCCGGGTATTCTTGCGGTACATGCGGTCCATCAGGCCCGAGATCAGCGGGCGTTCGCCGTAGAGGACGAAGCTGAAGAAATTCACCACCTCGTGGAGGCTCAGCCGCTTCCGCTGGCGCTCGGAGAGGCCGTCCCAGACCTCGGTTCCATGGATCGAGATCAGCTCCGGGGACATGCACCAATCGGTTTCCGGGTCGATCTCGTCCGGCCAGTCGAACGCCGAGTAGACGTCCCAGATCTTGCGCACCGAGGCATCGCTGAGACGAGGCGCGAGTTCCGCAGACGTGGCCATGGCATTGTCCTCCTTGCCCACCCGTTCCGGTCCGGGGTTGCATTCCTTCGCGCTGGGCGACGCGAGCATCGCCCCCCCGGTCCGTCCGATTCCGCCAGCAACGGCTGACGCCGGAGCATAGCTCTCCGGACCGATGGTTCCGTCTTCCCGCGGCGAACGAACGGGCTACCGACCAGGGGAGTGCCCGGAAAGGGGGTGCTGGTGTCGTTTCCGTCATCGGGTGGACACCGGATCGGCCTGAGGGCGTTCCGGACCTTCC
>DRKE01000351.1 GCA_011051925.1 Deltaproteobacteria bacterium | reverse complement strand
GCGTCCCGCCCCATCAGGTCGCGAAGGCAGCGGCCCGGGTTTCCGAGGGGGCCTTCGCGAGGATGCACGTCCGATTGATGGAGGCCTATTTCTCCGAGAGCCGGGACATCTCTTCCTTCGATGTCCTCCGGTCCCTCTGGAACGAGGCGGCGCTGCCGGAGCGGGCTTTCGAGCGGGCGCACTCGGAAGAGATCCTGCAGGAGATCGAGGCCGAGTTCCGCGAGGCGCAGGAACTGGGCGCGACGGGCGTGCCCGCGCTGAGACGAGCGGACGATGACGTGGTCATCGTGGGGGCGCATCCCGAAGCGCTGATCCGACGTTGGATCGAGAGGAGCCTGGCGGAATGAAGACGCTGATCCAGTGGCTGATGGCGCCGGTCGTCGAAGTCGCGGCGATGGCCAGCGATACGGCGGCGGTCATGCAGCGGCGGGAACGCTATCGGGACGTGCCGGCCGTCGAACCGACCACGGGGCTGATCGCGGAAGCGCTTCTCGACGGAAGTTTCTCGCTTCTCGTCAGCCTGCTCGTCGGGGTTCCCGAGTCGACCAAGGTACGCCACGGTCATCAGGAGTTGCTCGCGATGCGCGACTTCATCGAGAACAACGGCTGGTCGACGGATCCCGGGGCCTATCATCAAGAGCCCCCACCACTTCGGGCCCCGCAGTTGACTCCGAGGAGGGCCTTCGGGTTTCGGGGCAGCGTTCCCTATACCGAGATGGCCTTCGAGAGCGAATACGAACCCCATCCCGGCGAACCCGGTCGGGAGCGCTGGCTCTGCCACGACGACAACGGGACGGCCGTCGCCTATGTCATGGAACACGCGGATTCCGAGCGGCCCTGGATCGTCTGTACCCACGGATTCAGCATGGGACAGGCGGCGGCGAACATCTCGGGCATGAGGGCCGATTGGCTCTTCGGGGATCTGGGGCTGAACGTATTGATGCCCGTCCTGCCTCTCCATGGACCCCGTTCGAGTACCCGCTTCAGCGGCGGCGGAATCCTGCAGCCGGAATTCGTGAACATGTTGCAGCTCTTCGCCCAGGCAGTCTGGGATATCCGTCGGATGGTCGACTGGCTCCGCTCCCGAAGCGATGCGCCCATCGGACTCTACGGAATCTCGCTCGGCGGCTACACAGTTTCCCTGGCTTCGTCGTTCATCGAGGATCTCGCTTTCGTCCTGGCGGGAATCCCGGCGGTCGATTTCACCTCTCTCGCGAGGGTGAACGAGCCCCTCGCGTATCAGGCCTATGGCGGCGATCTCCAGACGGATTGGGGGCTCGTCCAGGAAGTGATGCATCTCGTGTCCCCCCTCTCCTTCGAGCCGAAGCTGCCCGTCGATCGACGCTTCATCTTCGCGGGTGTGGCCGATCGGGTGGCTCGGCCGGATCAGGCGCGAGCGCTCTGGCGTCATTGGGGAAGGCCGGAAATCGAATGGATGGCTTCCGGCCATGTCCTGGCCTCCCTGAAATCCGATCTGAAACCCTTCCTGCGAAGCATCGTCGAACGCTGTCTGCGGGGCACGCCGGAGGGGGAGGTCCTCGGGGACCAGGCGGCCGGGCGGATGTCCCTGAGTTCGCGCGGCGACGCCTGAAGGAAGGCGGGCGGGATCGACCCGTTCGCGTACCGGAGGATCGATCTTGGCCAGGCTCTACTACGAAAGGCTCTCGGAGGAAAGCGCGGGTTATCTCTCGGTCGAGCGATCGCGCCGACGTGCCCACGTCACGATGATCGCCCTCTTCGACGCGGGTCCCCTCGCAGCCGAAGGGGGCGGCATCGATTTCGCCCGGATTCGCGAACTCGTCGCGATGCGGCTTCCCGAGCTGCCCCGCTTGCGCGCCAAACTCCGGCGCGTGCCGCTCGATGGCCATCCGGTCTGGGTCGATGACCCGGAATTCCATCTCGACTACCACCTCCAGCAATCGAGCCTGCCCCATCCGGGCACGCGGGAGCAGCTGTGTCGGACGGTGGCCCGGATCGCGGCGACGCGTCTCGACCGTTCCCGGCCGCTCTGGGATTTCTGGCTTCTCGAGGGGCTGTCGGGAGGGCGCTTCGCGCTGATCCTGAAGATGCACAAGGCCCTGGCGAATCTCGAAGGGGCGGATCTCTTCCGGGCGCTCCTGTCGCCGTCGCCGGAGCCCGTCAGCGGATCGATCGGGCGGTTCAACCCGAGGCCCGCGCCATCTCCCGCCGAACTCTTCCGCGAGGAGGTGCTCAAGCGATGGAGCCCGTCCCGTCGCCTCGTCTCCCAGTCGCTGGGGATCGTTCGTCATCCCCGGCAGGCGATGAACGACCTGCGGATGCAGGCACGGGGGATGCTGCAGGTGATGGGCTACAAGCTGCGGCCGACGAGTGAGTCGCCCTTCGACGGCGAACTCGGCCCGCATCGCTCCCTGGCCATCCATCAGGTCGATCTCGAAGTCGTCCAGAGGATCCGCCGATCGTTCGGGGGTTCGGTCCACGACGGAATCCTCACGATCCTGTGCGGAGCGCTGCGGCGCTTCCTGATGGGGCGGCATGTCCATCCGGTCTCGGTCGACCTGCGGGCGGTGACGCCGATCCTGGATGCCGATGGAAGGGCCGCGCGGGCCTGGTCGATCGAGTTGCCGATCTGGGAGGAACACGCTCGGGAGCGCCACGGGCTCATCCGGGACCAGACCCGCCGGATCCGATTCGAGGGCGAGGTTTCGAGCGGGGAGGAGATCACGTCGGGAACGGAATGGAATGCTTCGAGACTTTTCGCGATCGGCGTCCGAGCCGTCAAGCATCTCGACGCGGGGAGTCTCGCGATCCTCGAGGCGCCGGGAACCCGGGAGCCGCTCTACCTGGACGGCGCGCGTCTCGAAGAGTGCTATGGGATCTTTCCGCTTCGCGGCACGTCCGGGTTGGCGATCACGGTCCTGAGCCATGCGGGCAAGCTCTTCTTCGCGTTCAATGCCGATTCGAAGCTCGTGCCCGAGGTCGACCGCCTCGGCGACGCCATGGACGCGGAAGTCGAGGAGGTCACGGCCCTCGTTGCGGAACGGGGGCCTGCGCTTCGGGCCGTCGGGGGAGGGCCGGGCTAGGGCGTGCTGCCGGTCGGATCGGCCGGGTCCGGTTTCTCGTCGAAGGGCCTCGTCGGTTCCGGACAGGTGGGGAGTTCCAGGAGGATCGAGGCGCCGCCCTCCGAGGCGGAGTCGATCTTGAGCGCGCCGCGATGCTCCGTGGCGATCCCGTGCACGACGCTCAGTCCGAGGCCGGTGCCCCCCGTGCTTCTCCGGGTCGTATAGAAGGGTTCGAAGATCCGCAATCGTTCCTCCGGAGCGACGCCGGGGCCGTCGTCCCGAATCTCGATCAGGGCGAGTTCCTCCGACGCCCGCTCGTCCAGGCTCACGTTGACGTGGTCGCTCCCGGATTCGATGGCATTCCGGATCAGGTTGACGAGCGCCTGTTCGATCTGGATCGGATTCACCCGAGCCCAGGGTGATCGGTCCGGAAGGTCCAGATGGACCCGGGCGTCATGGTCGCTCGCGAAGGACTGGGTCAGTCGGATCGATCGACCGACGATGTCGCTCAGCCGGCACGCCCATTTCTCGGTGCGCTCGTCGCGCGAGAACTGAAGGATGCTGCGAACGATCTCTCCACAGCGCCGCGCCTGGGTGACGATGTCCGCGAGGGAATGGGCGACCTGGTCGTCACCTTCGTCGCCATCCCGGACGAGCTGGGCGAGCTGGGCCGCGGCCAGGATCGACCCGATGGGGTTGTTGATCTCGTGAGCGATGCCCGCGGCGAGGGTGCCGATCGAGGCGAGGCGCTCCGAGG
Organism: Deltaproteobacteria bacterium; assembly: GCA_011051925.1. GTDB lineage: Bacteria > Myxococcota_A > UBA9160 > UBA9160 > UBA4427 > UBA4427. The sequence continues at coordinate 11,895 of DRKE01000351.1, read as the reverse complement.
CCCGAAGCTGCGCTTCGGACCGGATCAGGGCATCGGTCGCCCGCTTGCGCTCTTCGATCTCGCGAACGAGGTGATGGTTGGCCGAAAGAAGCCGCGCCGTACGTTCCTCGACGCGCTGTTCGAGGTCGGCAGTGTATCGCTCGAGGGATTCGTAGGTCCGGGCATTGTCGAGGGCCATCGAGATCCAGGGCACGAGCCGATCGAGTAGCGCCTCGGGGGCCCACTCGTCCCGATCGTCGCCACACCAGACATGCAATGCGCCCAGGGGCCGTCCGGCGGCTTTCAGATCGTAGCGTCGGGAGGGCGTTCCTTCGACGATGCCTGCTCGACGGAAGAAGCGGGGTGGTTCGTTCCGTGTTTCGGAGTCGTTTTCAGAGGGCGCGGGACTCCGCTTCAGCGACAGCTCGACGCCGTTGAACCCGAGTTCCTCGAGCAGGACCCGGATCAGGACGTTCGTAACGCGATCGAGGTCGATGTGTTCCGACAGCTGGCGTCCAATCGCGTTGACCCTTTCGAGATCCGCCGCCTGGGCCGCGATCTCGTCGTGGGCCTTGTGGATTTCACGATAGTTCTCCTGCAGCGTGGCCTGTTGTTTCTCGAGTTCCCGGAGCATCGACGGAAAAGCGATCCGGGCCCGAACGGAACGGAAGATCCTTCCCGGCCAGCCCTTGCTGGTCGTCTGGGGGCGGATCGTGTAGATCGCCCGGCAGGGATCGAGATCCAGGAGGACCTCGGATCGACCATGTCCGAGAGCGACGGGCGCAGAAACGAGGCTGCCGTGGAGAATATGGAAGAGCGCCGGACACGCCCGATGCCCCTCGTTGATCGTCAGGGTCTGGATCAGCGTGCCATCGGGCCGCTCGCTCATCTCCGCGGTCGTCATCGGGAACAAGCTCGGGCCCATCCATCGTGCGCCCATGAGGTAGATGTCGCGGGGATGGGAGAGCGCCCGACCGACGAACTTGAAGAGTTTCAACGAGTCGGCGGCCACGTGTTCTTCACCGAATCGACGGAGGCCTTCCGGTCCCCCCAACTGGTCCTCGAGACGCTCCATCAGTTCGACGAAGACATCCCACGGGATCCGGTTGGACGGGCGGGCAAGATGGTCGAGGCTGACATCCAAGCCCCGGATGAGCTTTTCGAGGCTCAGGGTACCGTCGCGGGCCCCATCGAAGAGGGGACCCAGGGCGCGACAGGAGACGCCGTTCATCGGGCCTCCCGGAATGAATGCGTGGTCTGCTGCTTCATTTTCGAGAATCAGGTTAGCTCGTCTCCCAGCGGGTGCCCGAGGGGTGCAGTCGTGACAGGGTGAGTGGAATTCAAGATCAAGTTGCTCAAGACCTGCCGGCGGCCTTCCGAAGAGATGCCAGACCGATCCCGTAGACCCATGTGGCGGGTTCGATCTCTACCTGGCGGGAGAGCGGAATGCGGGCCCAGAGGGACCGACTGGCGCTTCTGGAGCGGATGCTCCAGGACGGAATCGATCTCGGAATCGGTCATTGCAATGCCCAGGACGACCGGAACGATGGGCGCCACGTCCGGGTGGGGGGGCGCGATCTCCTCAACTTCGCATCCTGCAGCTATCTCGGGCTTGAAGTCGACTCGCGACTGATCGAAGGGGCCGTCGAGGCCGTGCGTGCGCACGGCATCCAGATGTGCGCATCAAGGGCGTTTCTTTCTTCTCCCCTCTACGTGGAATTCGAGGGGCTGGTCGAAGAGATCTTCGAGGCGCACGTCGTGGTCGCGCCGACGACGACGCTCGGCCACCTAGCCGCTCTTCCCTCTCTGATCGACCGCGACGACGCCATCGTCATGGACCATCAGGTGCATACCAGCGTGCAGATGGCGTGTTCCTTCGTACGCGCTTCCGGCGCCCATCTCGAGGTGGTTCCCCACAACGACCTCGAGCGGCTCGAGGAGCGCGTTGCCGATCTATCGGCTCGACACCGGCAGGTCTGGTACATGGCGGACGGCGTCTACAGCATGTTCGGCGACCTGGCTCCGAACCATGCGATCCTGGAGATGCTCCAACGCCATTCCCAGATGCGTTACTACGTCGACGATGCGCACGGCATGAGCTGGTGTGGACCGCGCGGTGTCGGCAGCGTGCTGAACGAGATTCCGCTGCATTCGCAAATGGTGCTCACGACCGGGCTGGGGAAGGGCTTCGGCACCGGCGGCGGTCTCATCATCCTGCCGACGGCAGAACAGAAGCGGCGCATCCGGACCTGCGGCCCCACGCTGCTCTTCAGCGGGCCGCTCCAGCCGGCGATCCTCGGTGCGGCGATCGAATCGGCGAAGATCCACCTGAGCGACGAGATCGTCGAACTGCAATCCGATCTGCGGGAACGGATGGACCTCTGCAATGCGCTTCTCGCGGATCTCGGCCTGCCCGTCATCTCTTCTCCGGACACGCCCGTCGGCTTCGTCGGGATGGGCCCGACGAAGGCCTGCCAGGGACTCTGTGCACGCCTTCTCGAGGAGGGCTTCTTCACGAATCCAGCCCAGTTCCCGGCGACGCCCGTTCGCCGGAGCGGGGGGCGGTTCCTGTTGACACGCCACCATCGGCGTGAGGACATCGAGGGCCTGGTCGAAGCCATCGGCCGGCATTGGGAACCCGCGATCCTCGATGCGGGGACGACGCCGGAGAAGGTCTGCAAGGCCTTCGGGATGGAACCGCCGGTGGCCAGACGCGCTCCCGCCCGGATGCCCTCGCGGGAGCTGGGGCTCTATCTCGAGTCCACGGACTCGATCGAGAAGCTCGATCGCCGCGAATGGGACCGGCTCCTGGGCGCCCGGGGCTGCATCGGATCGCGGGCGGTCTCCCTTTTCGAGAAGGTCTTCGGGCGGGCCGCAGAGCCCGAGAATCGATGGACGTTCCGCTACTACATCGTGCGTGACGAGAACGGCGATCCGGTCCTGGCCACCTTCTTCACGCGATCCCTCTGGAAGGCCGACATGCTCGCCTCGGCAGAGGTCTCGAAGAAGATCGAAGCGCGCCGGGCGGAAGATCCGTACTACCTGGCCCAATGGGTCTTCGGAATGGGATGCCTGCTGTCCGAGGGGGATCAGCTCTGGCTACGGGATCCGGTCGCTTCCGAGACGACCCGCGCCGCCCTTCGGCTGCTTCTCGAGGCGGTTCGCGCGGATGCCGACACGCTCGACTGCTCGGTCAAGATCCTGCGCGACATTCCCGAGTCCTCGGAAGAGCTCGCGGCCTTCTTCGAGGAAGACGGCCTCTTTCGCATGGACTCGCCCGAGAGCCTGGTCCTGGACGACATCTATGCGAATGACGAAGAGCTGCTCGCCCGTCTCCGCTGGAAGCATCGCCGACATCAGCTCCGCGACGTCCAGCCCTTCAACGATGCCTATCGCGTCGAGATCGTCGGCCTGCACGGTCGTCCCCTGGCGGAGGGCGAGGCGGATCGACTCTACGCGCTCTACGAGAACGTGAAATCCCACAGTCTCGATCTCAACACCTTCCCGCTTCCGCGCACGTTGCTTCCCGCCCTGGCCCGGTCGGCGGGTTGGGAGATCCTCGTCGTTCACGACGCGGAAGAGCCGGAAGGGCCGCCGGTCGGCTTCGGTGCCTGTCATTGGCACGAGGATGCCTACGTTCCCCTCTTCATGGGACTCGACTATCGCTATGTGCGGGAGAAGGGACTCTATCGCCAGCAGCTCCGACATGCGGTGATCCGCGCGCGGGAGCTCGGCTGTCGCCGGGTGCTCTTCGGTTTCGAGGCGAGTCTCGAAAAGCGCCGTTTCGGGGCTCGACCCGAGGCCTCCTGGATGTTCGTGGAGGCGGACGATCACTTCGCGTTCGACGCCCTGGCACAGTTCGAATCGAATTCGGCCTGATTCCCTATTCTCGGGAGGATGCTGGATTCCTCACGAGGGCGACGCCGGTTCGTCCGGGCGGGCCTGGGCTTCTTCGTGTTCGCCCTCTTCGGGCTGGTCGTCCGGGTGCGCAGCGCGGCGGTGATCGAACGCGTCCATTCCGTTCCGGAAGAAGAACTCCGCTTGTCGCTCCCACGCGGCCCGCTGGATCCGATCGAGCGGGGCCGGCATCTCGCGACGGCGATCGCCCAATGCGATTTCTGTCACGGTCACGACTTTTCAGGCAAGCGCGTCGTCGATGACCCGTGGTCGGGGCGTCTCCACGCGGCGAACCTGACGGCGGGCAAGGGAGGCATCGGAGGCGACTACGACCAGGCCGACTGGATCCGGGCGATCCGCTTCGGTCTTCGAAGGGACGGTCGAACGCTCTTCCTCATGCCGACGGCGCATCTTTCGGCGATCACGGATGCGGACCTGGCGGCGTTGATCGCGTACATGCGGACGCTGGCCCCCGTCGTGGCCGATCGTCCCCCGACGCGGGTCGGTTGGCTGATGCGTGTGGTCCTGGGCCTGGGGATCCCGATTCCCGACCTCGTTTCGGCCCGCGATGCGGATCTCTCGCGCCGGCCACCCCGGGCGCTGCCGATCGCGGCCACGGCGGAGCAGGGCAGCTATCTCCTCGACCTCGGGAACTGTCGGTTCTGCCATGGCGGGGACCTGCGAGGCGGGCGCCATCCGCTCGCCCGCGCGGGGGAACCGGCGCCTCCGGACCTGACCGCGGGCGGGTCGCTTTCCGGCTGGAGCCGGAACGACTTCGCACGGGCGATGCGAACGGGACGCACGCCCGACGGCCGACTTCTCGATCGCGAGTTCATGCCCTGGCCGGGCTATGCGGGGCTGGAAGAGGTCGAGATCGATGCCCTCTGGCTGGCCTTGACGGGCCGCTCGGGTGGACCCGAGGAGCGTGTCATTCGCTGAGCGTCGCGGGCCCGTCCGTCGCAGGCCCGGATGCGGGGATTCCGGCCGGCTCAGAGGATGACTTCGAACCCTTCGAAGACCGGATGTCCGAGATAGGTGCCCTCGGGCGCGCGCGCCCGGGCGTGGGCCTTCCGGAAATTCTCGGAACGGGTCCAGGCCTCGAAATCGCCCCGGCTCTCCCAGATCGTATGGGATGCGTAGAGGGTCGCTTCCTCATCGGCCGGGCCCTTCAGCAGATGGAATTCACGGAAACCCGGCACGCCCTCGAGCTGGGAATCGCGCGAACGCCAGAGCGTTTCGAAGTCCTCTTCCCGCCCGCGTGCGATGCGGAACCGATTCATCGCGATGAACATGATCTCCAGTGTTCTTCCTCGGGAATCCGCCGGGCTCATGGGACCGACGGCCGATGCGGGTCAGGCGCCCGGAGTGGGATCTGGAAGAGGCAGGGCGCGTCGGCAGGAGGCTGGATGGTGCGGCGGAGAAGACTCGAACTTCCACGGGGTTGCCCCCACCAGCACCTCAAGCTGGCGCGTATACCAATTCCGCCACCGCCGCACGCGGTCGCGGATCATAACGAAGCCCGGGGGCCTCGCCCAGAGGGAAGGGCCAGGAATCCGACATCGTTCCGCCCGCTCCCATCGCATGCGCCATGGTCGGGCAGGGCGCCGTCGGGAACGGATCGGTCAGGATCCGGACTCGGCCGGGGCGGGATTCGGAACCGTTGCGCCGGACCCGGTCGTCGGATCTGCGGCGGGTCCCTGCCCGGCGCCATCGTCTCCCATCGGGATTTCCTGGAGGCCGCCGGTTGTGGGTGTCTCGACTTCGGAAGCTCCGGGCGTGACGGGCGCCTCGACCGGTGCGTTCGGATCGAAGAGGCGGACGTCGGACGACTGGTAGCCGAGATAGGACAGGGTCAAGGACGTCCCCATGAAGGTGATCGCGCTGGCCGTCGTGATCTTGGTCAGGAAGTTGCCGGCCCCCCGACTGCCGAAGATCGTGTTCGCCCCGCCTCCGCCGAGCGAGGCGCCGAGGTCCGCCCCCTTGCCGCTCTGGAGCAGCACGACGACGATCAGCACGAAGCAGGCGAGAAAATGGAGCGTGTAGATCAGGGTGAGCATCAGGGCATCTCCAGGCAGGCCAGGGCGATTTCAGCGAAGGAATGGGGATCCAGGCTGGCGCCCCCCACGAGTGCGCCATCGACATCGGGCTGGGACAGTAGCTCTTCCACATTGGACGGCTTGACCGAGCCGCCGTAGAGGATCCGGACACCGTGGCCTCGATCCCCCAGCCGATCGACCAGGGTTCTTCGGATCGAGGCGTGAACGGTCTGGGCAATCTCCGGCGTCGCGGTCCGGCCGGTCCCGATCGCCCAGACGGGCTCGTAGGCTACCACCAACCCCCCGGCGAACCCAGCCCCCGTCGCGTCGAGGACCGCCGCCAGCTGCCGATCGACGACCGCGAGCGTGCGGTCGGCTTCGCGCTCATCGAGGGTCTCCCCGATGCACAGGATCGCGCGGACCCGGGACGCTTCGAGTCGACGGGCCTTGGCGGCGATGAACGCATCGTCTTCGCCGAAGAGCTGGCGCCGTTCGCTGTGTCCGATCAGGACGAAGTCGCAGGCCAGATCCTCGAGCATGGCGAGGGAGACCTCCCCCGTGAAGGCACCCTCGGGCTCGGGATGCAGGTTCTGGGCGGCGAGATGGACTCGGGAACCCCGGAGTGCCCGGCCGAGGCGATCGAGCAGGGGATGGGCCGGGGCAATGGCCACCTCCACGCGCCGATCGAGCGCTTCGGCACGATCCCGCAGGAGGGGAATGAAACGCCCGGCCCAGTCCTCGGCTTCGCTCGCCGTCAGGTGCATCTTCCAGTTCGCGGCGATCAGGGGGATGCGGTCCGCGTTCGCGCCCTCGCCGGGACTCATTCGGGCCGGTCCAGCGCGGCGATGCCCGGCAGGGTGAGTCCCTGGACGAATTCGAGGGAAGCGCCCCCCCCCGTCGAGAGATGATCGATGTCCCGGGCGACGCCGACCTTGTTGACGGCGGCCAGTGAGTCGCCGCCGCCCACGATGCTGCGGCCCTTCGAGGCGGCCACCGCCCGGGCGAGGCGCTCGGTGCCCTTCGAGAAGGCGTCGATCTCGAAGATGCCCATCGGGCCGTTCCAGAGGATCGTGCGACCTGCCAGGGCCGCTTCGGCATAGCGCTCCGCTGTCTCGGGGCCGATGTCGACGCCCATCATGTCCTCGGGAATCGTCTCGACCGTCCGGATCGCGGTCGGATTCTCGAGCCGGTCGCAGACGACATGGTCGCTCGGGAGCATCAGCCGGCAGTCTCGCTCGTCCGCTCGCGCGAGCATCCGCTTCGCGTCATCGAGGCGCTCGGGCTCGACGAGGGAGCGCCCGACGGACTCCCCGCGTGCCAGCAGGAAGGTGTAGGCCATCGCACCGCCGACGCCGATCGTCTCGGCCCGCTCGATCAGTGCTTCGAGGACACCGAGCTTGTCGGAGACCTTGGCCCCGCCCAGGAAACAGACGAAGGGGCGCTCGGGATGCAGGGCGGCACCGAGCGCATCGAGTTCCTTCTGCATCAGCAGGCCCGCCGCGACGTGGTCGATGAAGGGGACCATGCCGGCCGTGGAGGCATGGGCGCGGTGGGCCGTCCCGAATGCATCGTTGACGTAGGTGTCGGCCAGGCGGGCGAGTGCCCGGGCGAAGTCGGGGTCGTTCGCGGTTTCCCCGGCATGGAATCGGAGATTCTCGAGCAGCAGGATCCCGCCATCGGCGAGTCGTGCCGCCGCGGCTTCGACCTCGTCGCCGATGCAATCCCCGACGAAATGGACCGGGCAATCGAGCCGGCCGGCGAGGGCCGTCGCGACGGGCTCGAGCGAGAGTTCCGGAACGCGTTGCCCCTTCGGCCGGCCCAGATGGGAAGCCAGGAGAATCCGCGCGCCCGCGTCCCGCAGACGTTCCAGGGTGGGCAGGGAGGCGCGGATCCGGCTGTCGTCGGTGATCCGGCCGTCTTTCAGGGGCACATTGAGATCCGCCCGGACGAAGACCCGGCGACCGCGCAGGTCGATCTTTTCGATCAGGGTCTCGAGGGATTGGATGGGCACGAGCAGCATCACTCCGGGGGGCGGGACGATTGGGGCGAGAGCGGGCGCGCGCAATGTACCGACCCTCCGTTATGCTCTCAAGTACTCGACTTGACTTCCCTTTTTGGAGGGTCGAAGAGAGGGGCGCCACGTCGGTCCGAAGCGTCGATGGCTCGATCCGGAAATCGATGGAAGGGGAATCCAGCAGGCATGGCCGTCGCTGAAGGAGATCGGGACGGGCGTGGGCCGGGCCTGCCGCAGACGGGCGTGCGGCTGTTTCTGGGCGCTTCGCTCGTGATCCTCGTGCTCCTGCTGGTCCAGCGCTGGGGTCGCGACGAACGGCGTGAGCGAGCGTCCTTCGCCCTCGAATCCGGCACGATCCGGATCTCGGAGCTGGCCGCACCGATCGAGATCCTGCGCGATTCCCGGGGCATTCCCCATGTCGTGGCGCGGCGGGAAGCGGAGGGCTGGTTCGGGCTGGGCTTCGCCCACGCGCAGGACCGCCTGGCGCAGATGGTCTGGTTGCGGCGTCGTGCCCTGGGCCGCAGCGCGGAAATCGAGGGCGAAGCCGCCCTGCCAGCGGATCGCCTGGCCCGGATCCTCGAGATCGGGCGCGCCTCCCGCGCCGCGGCCGACGCCCTGCCCGAGGCGTCCCGAGCGGTCCTCGAAGCCTATTCCGCGGGGATCAATGCCCGGATCGCCCGACTCCGCCAGGGCCATGCGAAGCCTCCGATCGCGCTGGCGGAGCCGATCGGGGACCTCGATCCCTGGCGACCCGCGGACTCCCTGGCGGTCGTGAAACTGCTTTCCTGGTGCATCGGGGGCACGCTCGAGACGACGCTCGTCCTGGATGACCTGATCCAGCGCCTCGACAGCGTGCCGGCACGACCCTTCTTTCCGGGCCGATCCTCCATCGACTTCGGGATCGCGCCCGAGCTGCCGGGGCCGGTCTTCGCTCCGACCGGGCCGTCCGAGGCGGGGACGGAGGCGGACCCGCCCTTCGGTTCGACCCGGGCGCTCTGTCGCGGCATCGGCCTGCCTACGGGCGGGGCGTGGGTGCTCGCGGCCTCGAAGAGCGAGAGTCGCGCGCCGATCCTGGTCGCGGACTGGCATGTCGCGCCGTCGGTGCCGGCTCTCTTCCATGAAATCCATCTGGCGGCAGGGGACCTCGACGTGGCCGGGGCGACGATTCCCGGATCGCCCATCGTCTGGGTCGGGCGCAACCGGAGCTTCGCCTGGGCCGGCGTGCCGGCCAGCGCTCCGGTGGCGGATCTCTTCATCGAGACATTGCGGGAGGATCGCGGGCTCTACCAGAACGGGACGCTCTGGGTCCCGATCGAGGAGCGGGAGGAGATCCTTCGTTGGCGCGACGCCCTGGGAACGCTGCAGGAGTCGACCCTGCGGATCCGGTCGACACGCCACGGTCCCCTGATCGAGTCGCTTTTCAGCAGTGGCCCTCTGGAACGGACGCGGGACGGAGACGGGGGGGCGTCGGATTCCCGGGGATCGGCCCGGGCCCTGGCATGGACCGGAGCGCGTGCGGGGGACGGCCTGACGTCGATGCTGGCGCTGCTCCGTCGGACCGACTCGAAGGGGCTCGCTTCGGTACTCGCGGAGCATCACGAGCCGGTCCTGGCGATCGTGTACGCGGATCGGCAGGGGGGGGGAGGGATGCAGGTCGCGGGCTGGCTTCCCAAGCGTCCTCTACCGACCGGACTGGTCCCCGTCCAGGGCCGCCTGCGGAGTTTCGACTGGCGGGAGCGGATCCCCATCGAGTCGCTTCCTTCCGCGCGTCTCGGTCGGGGCGGACGTCGCTGGGTGGCCGCCATGGACCAGCCCTGGCCCGGCCGCGGGGGGCTCGATCAGATGGAATGGCTCTGGCGGCCGGGCGACCGCGCGACTCGGCTGGATGAAGAACTGGCGCGCCTGACGTCGACCGGGCCCGTCGACCTGCGCGCGACCGCGGAACTCCTCCTTGACGACCGGGCGCCGCGGGCGCCCGAGGTGGTGGCCGCGGTTCTCGGGCTGGCCCGACTCGAGGGCGCGCTGCCGATCGAGGCCCGCGAGATCGCATCGCTGCTCGAGCGCTGGGATGGTCGGATGCAGGCCGGGAGTGCCGGCGCGGCCGCCTATGAGCTGCTGATCGACTGGCTGCTGGACGATCTGCTGCGCCCGCCCTTCGGTCGGCCCCTCTTCGAGCGCTACCTGGCGACGCCCCACGTGCGGCCGCAATTCGCGATCGAAAGGCTGATCCTGCGGGCTGCGCGGGTCAGACGGCCGGGGGGCTGGACCGATGAGACCCGCGTCGCCGAAGCCGCGCGCCGAAGCCTCCGGCAGACCTGGGTCAGCCTGAATCAGCGCCTGGGGCCGAGCCGCGAGCGTTGGGCCTGGGGGCGTCTGCATCGGCTCCGCTTCCACGCGTCGGGCCAGCGCGCCGCTCGGCCTCGGGGACTCGACCGCTCTCTTCCCCTGGGCGGGAGCGGCCAGACGCTGGCCTTCGCGAGGCATCGGCCGGGAATCACCTTCGATGTCGAAAGGGCGGGGCTCTATCGGGTCGCCATGGACCTCGCCGCCCCCGACCGTCTTCTGAGCGCGCTCGCGCCCGGGCAGAGCGAGCATCCGGGCCATCCCCACTACTCGGATGGGGTGGGCCGATGGCTTTCCCGTCGCCTGCCGCTGTTCGCGACGAGCCGTCTGGTCATCGAGGAGGAGAGTGTCGATCGCCTGGTCCTGGAGCCCGCGCCGTGAGCCCGGGACCCGCACCGGCATCCTTCGTCGGATTCGCCGAAGTCCCGGATTTCCATATCGAGGTCGTGCGCCGGGATTCGCCCATGCTGCGGTCGCGTCCGCTTCTGGTCGGGGGGGATCCGGCGCGGCGGGGTCGGGTCGTGGCTGCGAGCCCGGACCTTCGCGAGCGGGGCATCGTCGAAGGCATGGGACTCGACGAGGCGCTTGATCGGGCTCCGGAGGCCCATTGCGTACGGACCGACATCCACCGCGCTCGAGCGGTTTCCGGACGACTCCGGGCGGCGATCCGCAAAGAGGTGGGCGCGGTCGAGATCGACGGGCTGGCGGGGTTCTTCCTCCGGACACCGGCCGAGCGGGAAGCGGTGCTGGCCCTCGGCCATCGGTTGGCGCGTCGGGTCGGGGAGGATCTGGGGCTTCCGTTGCGCTTTGGCGCGGCTTCCGCTCGCTTCATTGCGCGGATGGCCGCCGAGGATGTGGGGACCCGGGGCGTGCGGTTCGTCGCCGCGGAGGAGCTCGATGGCTATCTGCTCGAGCAGCCCGTTGCACGCCTTCCCGGGGTCGGGCCCAAGACCGCCGCGCGCCTCGCCGAGCTCGGCGCGACCGATGTCCCGGGCCTGAGGAGGATCGGGCCGGAACGGCTCGAGATCCTGTTGGGCAATCCGGGCCGGACACTCTGGCAACTGGCTTCGGGACGGGATCCGACGCCGCTGCGTCTCAAGCGGCACCCGGCGACCCTCTCGCGAGAGGAGACCCTGCCGGAATCCGTCTCGGAGGATCGCGACCAGACGCTGCGGGAACTCGTTCGCCCGAGTCTCGAGCGACTGGCGACGCGTCTCGAGAGGGCGCTCCGGCGGGAGGGGCTCACGGCGCGCCGGATCGCCCTTCGGCTGACCTGTCGCGGGGCCCGTCCCATCACGCGCAGCCGCTCTCTCGAAACGCCGCTCGAGAGGGGCTCGGAAATCGTGGAGGTCGCAGAAGCGCTCCTGGCCCGCGCGGGTTCGGACCTGCGGGAGATCGGGCGGATCTGCATCATTCTGAGAGGACTTGAAGTCTCTGGTGCAACCAATGAGCAACTCGACCTTTTTTGAGGTGCTGAGAGCCTGTTGAAGCGGTCTCCGGCCCGAACGGCAGGGCCCGATCCGTTTTCCGTCCAACGCGATCCGGGCTCGCTCAAGCCGGACTCCGGCCACGCCGAAAACGCCTGGAGTGGCGCCGGAAGGGCCACTCATGGGGGTGGCCGGTCAT
>DRKE01000350.1 GCA_011051925.1 Deltaproteobacteria bacterium | reverse complement strand
CGTCGATTTCGCGCGACCCGGGGGTTGCATCGTTCTCGCCGGAATGAAGGGATTCAAGCCGATTCCCGATTTCGTCTCCGACAAGGTCGTCTTGAAGGAACTCACGATCAAGGGCGCGATCGGCGTCACTCGGACCGGCTATGCCAGCGCGATCCGGCTGCTCGAGAAACGCAGCCACCCCTTCGAAATGATGCATACCCACGATTTCCGTCTCGAGGACGCCGAACTCGCGATCAGGACGCTGGCCCGCGAGGTCGAAGGCGAGGAATCGATTCATTCATGCCTGATACCGGAGTTCTAGCCGATGGATCGGATCAAGAAGCAGGTCGAGGAGTCCCCCTACGGTCGCGCCCTGGGCGTCCAGCTCGAGCGGGTGGATGAAGAAGGGGCCGTCCTCCATCTGCCCTACCAGGACGCCAACTCGAACCCCGGCGGCGTCCTCCATGGTGGTTGTGCCGCTTCGATCGGCGTGATCGCGGGCGAAGCGATCGCGGGTGCAGCGCTGGGCGCCGACGCCGGCCCCTTCCACAATGCCCAGGCCCAGGTGAGCTACCTGGCCGCTGCGATCGGCGAGGATGTCGTCGCCGAGGCCCGACTTCTTCGCCGGGGTCGGGAGCTCTGTTTCGTCGAGACGGAAATCCGGACGAGTGCTGGAAAACCGATCGCGAAGGTCACGACGACGGTGCGGGGTCTCTTCGGTCGACCGTCGAGCGAACGACCCGTCTCGGCGGGAGACCACGGCCGGGCGGACCCGGGTGTCATGGGCCCGATCATCGGCAAGGTCCCCTTCATCGGAAACCGCGGAATCGGGGTCGAGCACATGACGGACGGCACCTCCCGCCTCGTGATGCCTCTCCAGGAAGACAACCGCGACCTTTCGGGTGGAATCCACGAAGGCGCCCTTGTGGCGCTCCTCGACACCACCGGGGCCATGGCCTCCTGGGCCGAGGCCGGCCCCGGGAACAACAAGGCTTCGACCGCATCGATGCAGATCCAGATTCTCGGCCCTGCACCCGCGACCGATCTCGTGGCCTACGGACGCTGCGTGCACAACGACAACGAAATCTACTGGTCCGACGTCGATGTCGCCGATGCCGCAGGCGGCCGGATCCACGCCCGTGGCACGGTCCTGTATCGAATCGTGAAATAGGCCCGGACAGGATCTAAACGCTGCCGACGGCCGCAAAGGGGGGTACGGCGTCCGACGGACGTCGTACCCCGGGCGCATGTCGGTCTCGATCGTCCGCAACCAGCTCGGGCCCTGTTCCAGGAGTCCGTCCCTGTTCCGAGAGGCCCTTCCCGAAAGACGTCGGACTCCCGGAACAGGACTCTAGCGATTCGTCGGACCGAAGGCCTCGGCGTGTGCGTCGATGATCTTCGACGCGTTCTCCTCGACCGCGCGTCCGCTCACGTCGATCATCCGCCATCCCTGCTGCTGGAAGAGCCTTCGAGCCCGATCGAGTTCGAGCATGACTTGATCGGGATCGGTGTAGGCTGTCGAAGAGGGTGCGCGCATCGACCTCAACCTCGCCGTCCGAACCGAGAGCAACGTGGCCGGATCGACGGTGAGTCCGAAGACCCGCCTGGGATCGAGTTCGAGCAGCTCCTTCTGGGGATCGAGACCGGGAATGAGCGGAACGTTTCCGGTCTTGTATCCGCGCTGTGCGAGGTACATGGAAAGGGGCGTCTTCGAAGTCCGCGAAACGCCGGTCAGGACGATATCCGCCTCGTGAAGCGTCTTGAGGTTCGCCCCGTCGTCATGACGGACCGCGAACTCGACCGCTTCGACCCGATCGAAATAGTCGTCCGAGAACCCGTGCAGGAGGCCGGGATGGTGGCGCGGCTCGACGTGCAGACGCTGGGCCACCTTTCGGATCAATGGCCCGAGAAGATCGACGACGACGACACCCCGCTCTTCCGCCTCGCGGTTCAGCGCCTCGACGACCTCGCCCTCGACCAGGCTGAAGACGACCAGTGCTCCCACCTCTTCGGCCTGTGCGATCACCCGCCGGACCTCGGAGATCGTCCGCGCGTCACGGAAGACACGAAGTCGCCAGCGATTCCGGAACTGGATCATCGCCGCCCGCACCGCGGCGCTGCCGGTGTCGCCGGTCCCGTCGGAAACCACGAAAACCGTCATGTCCTCGGAGGGAGCAACCATGCTTCGAAGGTAGCGGGCCTGGCCGGAAACGGAGACTTCGACCCCAGCCGGATCGTGTCCATCGGGAGGTGGCGCGAAGATTGGGTCCGGATGCCAATCCGGAGACTCCGCGGCCCGAAGACCCGTTTCGAGTACAGGCGTACCCGATTCCCGAATCCCAGGCCCGTCCTGGACCCCTTTCGAGGCGGGACCCAATCTTCGCGCCACCTCCGATTCGTTGACGAACCCCGACGGCCGGCCCAAACTCCCCCTCGCCATGGCCTACGACCCCGCACGCATAGAAAAGAAGTGGCAGCAATATTGGGAGGAGAACCAGACCTTCCGGGCCGAACTCGACCCTTCGCGCCCCAAGTACTACGTCCTCGACATGTTTCCCTATCCCTCGGGCGACGGCCTGCACGTCGGGCATCCCGAAGGCTATACCGCGACCGACATCATGGCGCGTTACAAGAGGATGCGCGGATTCAACGTCCTGCACCCGATGGGTTGGGATGCCTTCGGATTGCCTGCCGAGCAATACGCGATCAAGACGGGCACGCATCCACGTGTCACGACGGAACGCAACATCCGCAATTTCAAACGCCAGATCCAATCCCTCGGGTTCAGCTATGATTGGTCGCGGGAGATCGACACGACGGATCCGAACTACGTCCGTTGGACCCAATGGATCTTCCGCAAGCTTTTCGAGATGGGCCTCGCCTATGAAGCCGAGGTGCCGGTCAACTGGTGCCCGGAACTCGGCACCGTCCTCGCCAACGAAGAGGTCATCGACGGAAAGAGCGAGGTCGGGGGCCACCCTGTCATTCGCATGCCCCTCAAGCAATGGATGCTCCGCATCACGCGCTACGCCGACCGCCTGATCGAAGACCTCGAGGAACTCGACTGGCCGGAGCCGATCAAGAAGATGCAGCGCGACTGGATCGGACGTTCCGAAGGCGCCCATGTCCGGTTCCCGGTCGTCGACCATCCCGAAATCGCGATCGAAGTCTTCACGACGCGCCCCGACACGCTCTTCGGCGCGACGTACATGGTCCTCGCGCCCGAGCATCCCCTCGTCGACGCGATCACGACGGAGGAGAATCGCGAGGCCGTATCGGCCTACGTCGAGCGTGCGGCGCGCAGGAGCGAGCGGGCCCGGATGGCCGACACGGGACGGAAGACCGGCGTCGCGACAGGCGCGATGGCCCGGAATCCCGTCAACGGCGCGGAGATTCCCATCTGGATTGCGGACTATGTCCTCGCCGGCTACGGCACGGGCGCGATCATGGCCGTTCCCGCCCACGACGAACGCGACTGGGAGTTCGCCCGGACCTTCGACCTCCCGATCGTCCAGGTCGTCGAGGGGGGTGATGTGGATCGCGCCGCATGGACGGGTCCCGGCCGCGCGACCGCTTCGGGCTTCCTCGACGGCCTCGAAACGGAAGACGCGAAGCGGAAGATGATCGAATGGCTGGAAGCCGAGGGGGTCGGCAAGGGAACCGTGACCTACAAGCTTCGCGATTGGCTCTTCAGCCGACAGCGCTACTGGGGTGAACCCTTTCCCGTCGTTCATCATGAAGACGGAAAGATCGAACTCATTCCGGAATCGGACCTGCCACTCACGCTTCCCGAACTCGACGACTTCAAGCCCACGGGCGAGAACTTCGAAGCACCGCTCGCGCGGGTGAAGGACTGGATCGAAACGACCGATCCTGAAGGGCGGCGTGTGCTGCGCGATCCGAATACCATGCCCCAATGGGCCGGCAGCTGTTGGTATTTCCTGCGCTTCCTGGATCCGACGAACGAAGAGGCACCCTGGTCCGCAGAGGCCGAGAACTACTGGATGCCCGTCGATCTCTACGTGGGCGGGGCGGAACACGCCGTTCTTCATCTGCTCTATTCGCGCTTCTGGCACAAGGTCTTCTACGACCTCGGCCTCGTCCACACGAAGGAACCCTTCCAGAAGCTCGTCAACCAGGGAATGATCCTCGGCGAGAGCTTCCGCTATTTCGACGACGACATCGCGGACGAGAAGAAGGAACCGGTCAAGCGCTATTCCTTCGATCAGATCCGGGAGACCGACGAAGGACCCGTCGCGAAGGACGATGGCCGGCCACTCAAGGCGCGCTGGATCCAACTGGGTGATGTCGCGTACGACGCCGAAGGAAACCCGGTCCACCCGGAAGATCCCGATCTCCGCCTCGAACGGGTCGTCGAGAAGATGTCGAAGAGCAAGGGCAATGTCATCAATCCCGATGACGTGATCCGAGAACACGGCGCGGACTCGATGCGGCTATACGAGATGTTCATCGGCCCTCTCGAGAAGGCCGCGCCCTGGTCGACGGAAGGCATCCAGGGGATCCACCGTTTCCTGCAGCGAGCATGGCGTCTCTTCCACGAGGGAAAAGAAGACGAGGAACGCTATCGCCCGCCAGTGGAGGGTGCGGGCACCGACGAACAGCGCCGGCTGACGGCTCGCACGCTACAGGGCGTGACCGAGGACATCGAGGCCATGCGCTTCAACACGGCGATCTCGAAACTGATGGTCTTCGTCCGTGACATCGCGAAGAAGGACCCCCTTCCGATGGCGTCCGCCGAGATCTTCACCCTCATGCTGGCCCCCATGGCGCCCCATATCGCAGAAGAACTCTGGTCGCTCATGGGCCACGAGAACACGCTCGCCTACGAGCCCTGGCCCGAACCGGACGGTCGGTATCTCGAAGAAGACGAACTCACGCTCGTCGTCCAGGTCAACGGAAAGAAGCGTGGCGAGATCCGGGTCCCCGCGGAGGCCTCGAAGGAACTCGTCGAAGAGCGCGCCCTCGCCCACGAGAACGTCCAGAAGATCCTGGGCGGCCGCGAGCCACGGAAGGTCATCGTCGTGCCGGGCAGACTCGTGAATGTCGTCGCGCCGGCCTGAGCCGCCGCAACGCCCCGCTCGCCAGCGACGTGCACCCGGATCGGATACGGCGGACCGGAGCTTCGCTCACCCTGTCTTCATGTCGAAGAAACAGAGCTTGTTGCCGTCGAGATCCCGAACGTAGGCACCATAGAAGACGGGCATCCGTTCGCCCGGCTCGCCCTCGTCCGTCGCGCCCAGCTCTCTCGCCTTCGCATAGAGCCTGTCGACGCCCTCCCGGGAGCCGCCGGGGATCGCAACCATGTTCCCGTTTCCGGGACTCGGGTCCTTCTCGTCGTAGGGGACGCAGATGGCCAGCATGGCCGCGTCGGGAGCCGTCCCGTAGAACTTGATGCGGTCCATTCCCATGAGCTGGGATCCACCGACCTCCCCGAGCAGGGCATCGTAGAAGGCCACCGCCCGGTCCATGTCGTTCACTCCGATCGTGACATATCCGATCATCTTCGATTCTCTCCGTTCTTCGATTGGCATTACGGGCAGACCCGAAGCTACGCGAATCGGGGGGCCGGGGAAAGACCCTCCCGGGCCGATGGAAAGGGACCGGTGGTTCCCATTTCGAACGAACTGGGCAATGCTTCGAGCCGGTTCGCCCGCCTCTGTTCCGGGCGAGCGGTACCGAGGAGCCCCCATGCTCGACATGTTCGATCTCTCTGGCAAGGTGGCCGTCGTGACCGGCGGCAACCGCGGAATCGGCCTCGGCATCGCGCGAGGACTGGCCAGGGCGGGCGCCGACCTGGCGATCTGGTCGCGCGACGAGGACCGCAATCGGGAAGCCGCAGAGGAGCTGCGCGCCCTGGGCGCCCGGGTCGGGACCTGGTCGTGTGACGTCGCGTCGGAGCCGGAAGTCCGCCGCTGCACCGACGAGACCGTGGAGCATTTCGGTCGGATCGACGTCAGCTTCGCAAACGCGGGATACGGTTCGGCCCACGATCCGCTTCGAATGACCCTCGAGCAATGGCGACGACTCCTCGCCGTGAATCTCGATGGTGCCTTCCTGACGTTGCGGGACGCGGCGCGACACATGAGGGAGCGCGGTGGCGGAGGAAAGCTCATCGCGGTCTCGTCCATCTCCGCCCTCTTCGGCACGCCGAAACAACCCCACTATGCGGCGGGAAAGGCCGGGCTCGATGCGCTCGTCCGCTCCCTCGCCGTCGAGCTGGCCCGCCATGACATCCAGGTGAACAGCATCCAGCCGGGATGGATCGAAACCGAGGCGACCCGCCCCGCACAGGACCATGCTGCCCTGAACGACGCGATCCTTCGACGCACACCCGCCCGAAGATGGGGTCGGCCGGCGGACCTCGAGGGGATCGCCGTCTACCTGGCTTCGCGCGCGTCCGACTATCACACCGGGGACAGCATCCGGATCGATGGGGGCTATTCGGTTTTCTGAAGAGGCCCTTCGACGTCGACGCGGGATCGCCCCGATCGCGAAGCGACCCCATCGACCTCGAATTCCAGCGCGATCGCGTCGAACTCGCCGGGCCGGGCCCGTCCGACGTGTTCCAGGACACGGCCGCCGAACTGCACCCGGATGACGTAGAGCCCTGGACTCTCCGGATCCGGCTCCAGCGGCTCCGCGCCCGGAACCGCCTCCTGATCCGCTTCCCGACCGCTCGGAGAGGAAGGGCCCTCACAACGTCGATGGAAATCGACGCCCACCCGATAGCGACCCCCGATCGGCCGTGGATAGTGAACGACTTCGATGCGCGGCGCCGGATCCCCACAGCGTCGATCCGCAACGAGGCGCCCGCCGCTGCGCGAGGGCGAGTTCGCGAAATA
Organism: Deltaproteobacteria bacterium; assembly: GCA_011051925.1. GTDB lineage: Bacteria > Myxococcota_A > UBA9160 > UBA9160 > UBA4427 > UBA4427. The sequence goes on along the minus strand of DRKE01000350.1, from coordinate 6,073 downwards.
GACGGCTTCCTGATCCGGATCGGTCACGAAGAGATCGAGATCGGCCTCGGGTCCGTAAGCCAGTCGCACCACGAGATCGCCACCGGTCGATCGCCCGATCGACGTTGCCCGGTCGAGCGCCTCGCGAAGCCGCGTCAACCGAACCTGCCCGCGATCGCCCGGATCCGCTCCTGCCCGGATTCCGATCTCTTCGTGCCGAACGAAACGGTTCGGCGGAACGGGAGCCGAGGGAGCGCAGGCCAGAAGCAGCCATGCCAGAACGAGACCGACCGCCGGGAGATCGACGGCGGGCGGAGCCGGACGCCGGGGCAGCGGGAATCGCACGATGGTACCCTCGAGAACGTGCTTCCTCTGGAAAGGATCCTTCGACATGCCGTCCCCCTTTTCCGAACCGTTCTCCGATCCGAACCGTGCGGCCCCCGGAACCGCGAACGCCCGCGAGCCCGATGAAGTCTCCGACCATCCGCAGCGGAAGAACGGGGGAAGCCTATCACCGACCCTTCGGTCCTGTCTCTGGCTGATCGCCTGCCATGTACTGGTCGTATGCGCTCCTCTATCGGGCCGAGCGACCGAACGGATGGTCCGGGGCCACGTCCGGGCTTCCGACGGAACCCCGGTCGCGGGCGCGATGGTTTCCCTCCGCCAGGGCACTCCCTTTCACGACCGGACGGTCTTCACGAACCGAGCGGGCGCGTACGAGAGCGTCGTCGACATCGACGAGCCGTTTGCCGTCCGGATCCGGCGGATCGGGTGGCGCGATCTCGAGCACGCCGGCTCCCCCTTGGCGTCAGGCGAGGCTCCGGCGACCCTCGACTTCACGCTCGAGCGCGAGACCGATCGCCAGGCACTCGCCGAACAGCTGCCCTCGAACCGCTGGCTGAGCCTCCTGCTGGAGGAGTTCGAGGATCCGATCCAGAGAGAGGAATTCGTCCGACAATGTACCTATTGCCATCAACAGGGAAGCGCCGCGACGCGCAGGCTTCGCGACGACGAGGAATGGGAGAAGGTTCTTTCCCTGATGGCGCGAATGGGCGGCAGCCTGTCTCCCGAGCTGCGAGCCCGGATACCCGAGCTGTGGCGGAGTGCCTATTCGCTGGAGCGTGCCGTTCCCAGGCTGATCGGCGACGGAACGCTCGATGACGAGCAGATCGAGGAGCTCGCTCCGACGCCGCCGTCACGCGTGCTGCGTGCCACGGTCGAGGAATGGGCCCTCGGCCACGTCGCGTCGATGCAACACGATCTGGCGGTCCATCCGGATGGAAGGGTCTACAGCGTGGACATGATGCAGGACGAGCTCTATCGCTTCGATCCCGAGACGGGGAAGCGCGAGTCCTTTCCGATTCCCGACGGCGGTCTCCCCCTCGGAGGCGTGTTCGGCGCGGCGGGCGGGCCCCTTCCACCCTATGCGAATGCCCATGTCGGGCCGCATTCCCTCCAGGTTTCTCCCGACGGAGACATCTGGATGACATTGGCCCTCGGCAGCCAGCTCGCTCGCTTCGACACCGAGAAGGAGGACTGGGAGATCATCGAACTCGAGACGGGAATCTATCCGCATACACTCCGCTTCGACCAACGGGGACGCATCTGGTACACGATGGCGATCTCGAATCACGTCGGCCTGCTCGACCCCGCGACTGGCGAGCAGAAGACGATCCGACTGCCGACGACGAGCTTTCGACAGGCGCTCGCCCTCCGTGCGATTCCCATCGGCCTCTGGTTGAGTCGCTTCTTCGACCTGTCGAGCCTCGCCACGGGAGAAGGGGGAGGGACGACCACCCGCATGCCGGTTCCCTACGGAATCGACGTGGCTCCGAACGGCGACGTCTGGTTCAGCCAGCTGAACGAGCATCGGATCGGGCGCATCGATCCGGACAGCCTCGAGGTCGAAATGGTCGAAACCCCCTTCAGCGCACCTCGCCGCCTGCGTTTCGACTCCAGGGGCCGACTCTGGATTCCGGGCTTCTCTTCGAGTCTCGTCTCCCGGTTCGATCCGGAGACCCGCTCCTTCGAGAGCTATCCGATCCCGATCGAGCCCTCCGGAACCGAGACGCCCTATGCCCTCAACATCCAGCCGGGAACCGACGACGTCTGGATCTGCGGCACGAATAGCGACAGTCTGATCCGGTTCGATCCGGAAGGGGAAACCTTCACGGTCTACCCGCTTCCGACGCGGGTGACCTACACGCGGGAGATCGACTTCGACGCCCGCGGTGGCATCTGGACCTCGAACTCGAATCTGCCGGCCTGGCAGATCGAAGGGGGCACGCCTCGCATCCTGCGCCTCGACCCCGATCTTCCGGTTCCGCGGCGCGAGGCGGCCGCACTGGCCGACCGCATGCCATAGCGGCCATCGATCCCGATGCGGGGAATCAGGGAGATCATCCACCCGTCTTCTTCGTCGTGGTCAACATGAGGCGACGAAGAAGCCAGGGCGCGAACCGTTTCGCGTAGTAGAGCATCCACGCTTCGATCGAGATCGGAGCGATCAGACGATCCTTCTCGATCGCCTTCAGGATGTTCCGGGCCACGCGCGAAGGGGGATAGCCGCGACGCTGATAGCCGCGAATCATCTCCTCCCGTCGCCCGGGACGATCCATCCTGCCCACGAGTCTTGCGTTCCGGGTGATCGGCGTGTCGATCAGTCCCGGACAGACCGCCGTCACGCCGATCGAGTGGGGACGCAGCTCCTCCCAGAGCGCTTCGGACAGCCCGACGACAGAGAATTTCGTCGTGTTGTACGCGGCCAGCGCGGAGGTCGCGGCGTATCCCGCCGCCGATGCGACGTTGACGACATGCCCCCCCTGTCCCCGCTCCACCATCTTCGGAATGAAGAAATGACACCCATGCACGACCCCGAGCGTGTTGATCCCGAGGATCCAGTTCCAATCCTCGAGCGAGGTCGCGAGAAAGGGGCCACCGATCGCCACGCCCGCGTTGTTCATCAGGATATCGACGGCTTCGACGCGTTGGTGGACCGAATCGGCGAAGGCCTCCATCTGATCGGCCTTCGACACGTCCACCCGCCCGGACGCGACGACCTTCCGACCGAGCCCTTCGATCCGCTCCACCGCAGCCGCAAGGCCGGACTCATCGATGTCACAGAGGGCGAGAGCCGCACCGCGCTCCGCGAAGGCGATCGCCGTCTCCAGACCGATGCCGCTCGCCGCACCCGTCACGAGCGCCGTCTTTCCTTCGAGTGATCGTGTATCCATCCGAGCCTCCCCGATGCGATTCGGGCACTGCTAGCATCCGGTCTGGACCATAGCTGACGAATCCGACGCAGTGTCCCGCCCGGAGGGCCCCATGAAAGAATCCCGAGCCACCTTCTGCAGGATCTGTGAATCGATGTGCGGCCTCGAGGTCGAAGTCGAGGCCGGCCGGATCGCGCGGATCCGCCCCAACCCGGGCCATGTCGCGACCGAGGGCTTCGCCTGCATGAAGGGCCTCAACCAGCACAAGCTCTACGATTCCCCGGACCGACTGGAATATCCCGAGAAGCGGATCGGCGATCGCTGGGAGCGGATCTCCTGGGACCAGGCCCTCGCCGAGATCGGCACCCGGGTCCGCGCGCTCAAGACCGGGCATGGACCGGATTCGATCGGCATGTACGTCGGAACGGCGGCCGGCTTCAGCATGCTGCATCCGATCTTCGCCCAGGGCTTCATGCAGGGACTCGGGTCGAAGAGCCTCTATAGCTCTGCCAGTCAGGACTGTTCGAACAAGTTCGCCGTCGCTCGAGAGATCTACGGCTTCCCCTTCTCCCAGGCCTATCCCGACGTCGACCGCACGCATTGTCTCATCATCGTCGGAGCCAATCCCGTCGTCTCGAAATGGAGCTTCCTGCAGGTTCCGAATCCCGTTCGCCGACTTCGCGAGATCCAGTCGCGGGGCGGGCGGGTCTGGATCGTCGATCCACGCCGCACGGAAACCGCGAAGGTCGCGAGCGAGCATGCCTTCATCCGGCCCGGTTCGGATCTCTTCTTCTATCTCGCCTTCCTGAACGAATTGATCGCCACGGGTGGTGTCGATCGGGCTCGCGTGGAAAGGAGCATGACCGGCTTCGCCGCGGTCGAAGATCTCGTGCGGGACTGGTCGCCCGAGCGGTGCGAACGCGCCACCCACCTCGATGCCGAGACGCTGCGCCGCATGGTCCGCGACTATCGCGAGGCCGAGGGCGCGGCCCTCTACAGCTCGACCGGTGTCAACATGGGCGGCAACGGCTCGCTCTGTTTCTGGCTTCAGGAGGTCATCAACGCCGTCTCGGGCAATCTCGACCGACCCGGCGGCACGCTGATCGGCGAGGGGATCGTGGACTTCGCCCGCTTCGGTGTTCGGTCCGGGATGTTCATGGAGGACGTCCACAGCCGGATCGGCGGCTTTCGCGCGGTCAATGACACCCTCCCCGGCGGCGTGATGGCCGACGAGATCCTGACCCCCGGCGACCGACAGCTTCGCGCGCTCTTCGTGACGGGCGGAAATCCGCTGGTCACGATGGCCAACTCCGGGCGACTCGCGAAGGCCTTTCGCGAACTCGAGCTGCTCGTCACCCTCGACATCTACCGGAACGAAACGGGCTCCCTCGCCCACTACACCCTGCCGTGCACGAGCCCTTTCGAGCGCCCGGATCTCCTCTTCGCCTTTCCCCTCTTGATGGGCATGCAATCCCGCCCCTATCTCCAGGCGACGGAACCCGTCCATCCGCCGCGCCAGGAACAGCGCGACGAAGCGAGCATCTACCTCGACCTGTGCGAAGCAGCGGGCAGTCCCCTGTTCGGATCGAGGATCGCGCAGAAGACGCTCCAGGCCCTTCGCCGCCTCGATCGGCGACGCCGGAAAGGAACGGGCGGCTATCCGGGACTTCCCCAGGAGCTGCTGCTCTCGCTTCTCCTCCGGCTGGGTCGACAGGGAAGCTATCGGCGCCTCCTCGGCTCTCCCGACGGTCGACCACGCCCGGAGCAGGAGGTCGGCCGTTTCCTGGACGGGCGGATCGTGACGCCCGACAAGAAGGTCCATCTCGCGCCCGAAAGGCTGCTCGAAAGAGCGACCGGGCTCCAGGAGATCTTCGATCGCGAGCTCGGCGAGAAGCGATTGCGCCTGATCACGAAACGCTCCCACGAGACCCACAACTCCTGGACCCACAACATCGAGGAGTTCGTCCGTGGCGACCGGAATACGAACCATCTCTACATGCATCCCGCGGATGCCTCGAAGGTCGGACTCGCCCATGGAGAACTCGCCGATGTCCACTCCAAGACGGCGACCGTGCGCGTGCCGATCCGGATCCTGCCGGATCTGATGCAAGGGACCGTCGCGCTCCCCCACGGTTGGGGTCACCAGGGCGCCACCGGCCTCACCGTCGCGAGCCGCACGAAGGGCGTGAACGTGAATCTCCTGGCCGCCGATGGCCCGGAGGAGATCGAAAGCCTCTCGGGCATGGCCGTTCTCACGGGCATTCCCGTCGAAGTCACGCCGGCCGCCGGCCCCCTCGACGAGAACGACTGGTCGGGGATCGCACGAAACGACCCGGGCAATCGGGGGCATGAAGCGTGGAGAAGGGACGAAGAGAGATGAGCCCCTCTACAGAAGCGCGCGACCCGGACCTCACACACGTCCGCCATCCCGTCTGCGGCACCCGGGGCATGGTCGCCACCACGGAGCCCCTGGCGACCGCGGCGGGAATCGGGATCCTCGCGTCCGGAGGAAATGCGGCCGATGCGGCCATCGCGACCGCCGCGGCGCTCGCGGTCGTCGAGCCGAACAACACGGGCCTCGGAGGCGATTGTTTCGCGCTCTATCGGGATGCCGGAACCGAAGAGATCACGGCACTCAACGGGTCGGGGCGCGCGCCCCAGCGCCTTTCCATCGGAACCCTGGCCCGACAGGGCCTGGCGGAGGGGTGGCCGCCCGACCATGCCCTCACGATCACCGTGCCCGGCGCCTGTGCGGGTTGGTTCGACCTGCATGCGCGTCATGCGAGCCGACCGATGGACGAACTCCTCGAGCCGGCGATCCGACTCGCGGAAGAGGGTTTCCCCGTCGCTCCCTTCAACAGCCGCTTGTGGGCACTCGGCGT
>DRKE01000349.1 GCA_011051925.1 Deltaproteobacteria bacterium | reverse complement strand
GTTTCGTCGAGCGAGGCCCGCCCCAGCGCATGAAAGGCCAGAAGCGCGGTTCCCCGGTTGTTGACGAAGCGGGGTTCCGAGAGCTGGTGGATCGGTCGATCCATCGTGTCTGCCAGGATCTGCGCCCAGCGGGCCGACATCGCTCCACCCCCCGAGAAGCGAAGGAAGGGGAAGGTCTCGTTCGTGAACGCTTCGACTGCCGGCAGCGCCCAGCGCAGACTGAACGAGACGCCTTCCAGGACGGCTCGAAGCATATGGGCCCGCGTCGTCTCGAGGGACATGTTGAGAAAGCCGCCGCGCATCGCCGGATTCGCTCGCGGAGACTGCGAACCGGCCAGCCAGGGCAGATAGAGGAGCCCTCCGCTTCCGGGCTCGGCCGTGCCCAGGGCCTCCTCGACCCGCTCGAAGGGGTCGTCCACCGAATGTTTCGCGAGTCCATCGTCCGCGAAGACCACCCGGGTCAGGAAATGCTCCAGGGGCTTTCCGCCCAATCCGATCTCGGACATCACCATGTAGCGACCGGGGACCGGGCTGGGCATGCTCAGGATGAAGTGGTCGATGTCGGTTCGCATGTCGTCGACGAAGGCGAGGACCTGGCAGGTCGTTCCGATGTTGAGCGCGCCATGGCCGCGAAGATGGGAGGCGGTTCCGATCCCCGCGGCATGGGTATCGTTCACGCCGGCGAAGACCTGCGTATCCGCAGAGAGTCCGATTTCTTCGGCGATCTCCTTCCGGATCGGCCCCAGGCTCGAACCGATCGGAACGAGTTCCGGCAACTTCTGCCGATCGACGCCGGAGAGTCGGATCAATTCATCGTGATAGGCGATCGAATCGAGTTCGCGATTGTCCGTCAAGAGCATCGCGAAAGCCGTACAACCGTTCGAGGCGCAGACGCCCGTCAGGCGGGACGTGACGTAGTCGGCGGGCTCGACGAGTTTCGCGGCCCGCTCGTAGATTTCGGGGCATTCGTTCTGCAGGAAGAGGATATGCGAGAGCGAGTCGTTCCCTGACGGAAGCGGAGGCATTCCGGTCGTTTCGATCCAACGCGAAGGCGTCTCGGGATGGCTGATGTAGAGTGCCTGGGCAAAAGGGGCGCCCCGGCCGTCCATCCAGGGAATCATCGGGCCGACGGGATGGCCGGAGTCGTCGATCGGAACGATCGAGAAATACTGGCTCGTGCAGCTGATGCCGAGAATGTCTTCTGCGGGTCGGCCGGCCGCGGCCAGGACTTCCCGGATCGCGCTCAGGATGGCCGACCAGATCTCTTCGGGGTCCTGCTCGGCGGCATCCGGTCCGAGGGGAATCGTCGTGACCGGGCGCAGCGCCGAGGCGACGATCGTTCCGTCGTTCCCGACCAGGGCGACCTTGGGGCCGCCGGTTCCGAGATCGATCGACAGGATGGTGGGGGATCGGGTCATTGAATTTGAGACCAATGTATCATATTGAAGGTTGACGATGCAAACGCGAAATCGACTCCGATCGGATCCCCGGCGCGAACGCGGGCAGCGGTCTTCGGGGATCCGCGCTTCCGGACGGGACGCCGAGAAGAACGAGGGCGTGCGTGGACCCTATGCGCGAGGGGTCCAGCGCCGGCGGACGCTGCTCGAAGCGGTTCTGAAGATCGTGGCGGTCGAAGGGGTCGGTGCCGTCACCCATCGGGCGGTCGCCGCCGAGGCGGGCGCTTCGCTCCGGGCGACGACGTACTATTTCTCGACGAAAGAGGACATGATCCGGGAAGCGTTCCGCTTCTTCAGCGAGCAGTCCCTCGAACAGATCGACGCGATCAGCCGGCACTACCGGGATCGGGAAGTCGGGCCCGAAGACGCTGTCGAGATGCTCTTCAAGACGATCGAGAAGGAGTGGGACAATCCGAATACCTCCTGGGCGGCGGAATTCGAACTGATCCTGGCCGTGGCGCGGGAGCCCGCTTTCGCGCCCGAATACCATGCCTTCCAGAAGCGTCTCGATGTCGGTCTCCAGGAGATGATGCGGAGGATCGGTTCGCCCCGTCCGGTCGTTCATGCCCGGATCGTTCTGGCCTTTCTTCGCGGTTTCGAACTCGAGCAGCTCTCCCGGCCGGGGCGGCGGGCCTGGCAGCGGAAGCTCCGTTCCGATCTGACCCATCTCGTCCGCGCGCTCCTGACGCATCGGGACTGAAACGGGGCGGCCCATTCGCCGGAAATCGCCCACAATGGAAGTCGGAAGACGGAACGGGATCGAATGACGAGCGGGACGAAGAACGCGACGAGGAAGACGAGAAAAGAGAAGGGGCGTCCATGATCATCATCACGGCAACCGTTCGCATCCGGGCGGAACATCACGAGGAGGCTCTCGCCTTCGCCCGGCGACACGTGGCGACGTCGCGCCTCGAGGAGGGCTGTCTTTCCCATCGCTTCTTCGAAGATCCCGAACACGATCGGACCCTGGTCTTCTTCGAGGAATGGCAGGACCAGGCCGCGATCGATCGCCATTTTGCCCAACCCCATTCGGGCGAATTCGTGAAGGCCTTCCGAGCCTGGTGCGAGGGCGGGATCGCCCTCGAACTCCATCACGTGTCGAATACGAACCGCATCGAACTCGGCGCCTGAAGATGACGAGGACGATGTTCCTGCTGGGAACCGGCTGGTTCGGTTTCCAGGCCTTCTGGGCCTTTCATGCGGGGCCCCTGCCGCTCTTCCTGAAGGATTTCACGGATTCGAAATTCACGATCTCGCTGGTGCTCAGCCTGGCGGGGCTTTCGGGGTGTGTCATGCCGCCCCTGGCGGGCTATTGGAGCGACCGGGTGCAGGGGCGCTTCGGTCGTCGACGCCCTTTCGTGCTCGCCGGCTCCCTGGTGGCCGCGGCCTGCGTCCTGGTCCTTCCCGAGGTGGGGCGATTCGCGTGGGTCGGTCTTCTCGCGGGGTGCATGTACTTCGCGATCCGCGTGGCGGAGACACCCTACCTGTCTCTCCTGCCCGATCTCACT
>DRKE01000348.1 GCA_011051925.1 Deltaproteobacteria bacterium | reverse complement strand
CCATGGCGCGGGCCGGCTTGAGGTTGCCGCCGATGTCGTCCAGGAAGACCACTTCCGCCGTGGGGGTCTGGAGGCGCCGACAGGCGAGTTCGTAGATCGCGGGGTCGGGTTTGCGGAGACCCTCGACGCTCGATTCGATGAATACGTCGAAGCGGTCGCGCAGGACGCGGGTGCCGTCGCTGCGTCCGTCTCCCTCGGCATGTGCCCAGTTGTTGGTGAGGGCGCCGACCTTGAAGCCGGCTGCCCGGAGTCGGTCGATCGCGGCGAGCATGTCCGGGCGCGGGGCGCTCGCTTCGGACATCCTCTGCATCATCCGGCGGGCATCGATCGCGAGTCCGGCTTCGAGACAGTCCGCTTCGAAAGCGGCATAGAAGGTCTCCATGTCGATCTCTCCCCGTTCGAGTCTCGACCAGGCGCCATGGGGTGCGGTCCTCGCGGCGACCAGATTGATGGCGTTCCGGGCGAAGCCGAGCTCCCGTTCATAGTCGCGAATGGCATGGAGGGGCGAGCCGAGGACGACACCGCCGAGATCGAAGAGGACCGCATTCCTGGGCATGTCGAAGACCTTAGCAGCGAAGCGATTCGATCAGGGACGCGGAGGGGCGCCCGCCCTTGCCGAAAAAGACGAGGAGCGGCCTCGCAGGGGAGGGGATCGGATCCGAGGAAAGGTCGAGAACGAGGGCATCGCTTCCACTCGCTTCGAGCTCTTTCGTGAGCGGAGGATCGGCTTCGGCGGCGGGCTCTCCGGTCGTCTCGGTGATCGCGAAGACGAATCCCGCGCGTCCGCCCGGCTCGAGTCCCAATCGCTCCCGAACGAGAGGCAACGCGCGCCGCACCAGCCCGATCGTGATCAGGCCCATCGTGGCGCGCGCATTGAATTCGACGAGGGGACGCAAGCGTTCGCGTTCGCCTTCGAGATAGCAGAAGGCGTCGATGCCGCAGGGGCCATGAAAGCCCTGCTCGCGGGCGATCCGGGCGACCGCGGCCGCATCGGAGCGGAGGGCTTCGTCCTGCCGGAGGCCCGAGAAGACCCGACCACGGGAATCGACCTCGCCCAGATGCCCCCGGAAGACGCCACTCGGAGTGACGAGCGTCTCGAGGGAACCGAGCAGGACGGGCTGCATTCCGGTCTCCTCGAGGGGGGGGATGCGAAGGCTCACGGAGAGATCATTCCTTCGTGGGAGCCAGGGTTCGAAGATCGCTCCGCCGCGTGCCGCCAGTCGGGCGAAAGCGCCACGAACTCCCGGAGTATCGGCCGTCCCGCGTCCGCCCACCCGGCCGCGTCCGCTCGTGCCCCAGCGTGGCTTGAGGGTGAAGCGGCGCCCGGTCCAGGCGGGCCAGCCGCGAAGGTCCGCATCGAGGCGGCGGACGAGCGCATCGGGGGAGCGTAGATCTTCCGGGGCCAGGATGCGGAGGAGGGGGGCCAGGCCCGCCGGGTCGAGCCCCAGGGTTCGCGCGGTCCGGATCGCGAACGCCTTGTCGTGGAGCCGAGCCACGCATTCCGGGGGCGGCCCGGCCAGACCCCGACCGAACGTCTCGCGGGACCAGCGATCGAGATCCGGGGTCACGAGCCATGGGACGGGATGGGGCGGACTTCCGGACTCGAGCCAGTCGAAGACGGGACCCGTCGGGCGGGGTCCCAGGGCGTCCGGCCAGGCTTCATCGCAGGGCCACCACGACGTCATCGTGCCCCGGGATGGATCCGGAAGGGCGATGTGGGCCGTCGCGGACAGGAGATGAGCGAAGAGCCGGGCAGCCACCCGGACACGCGGCTGTGTCGCGAGTGCCCTCCAGTCCTCCCCTTCCTCGGCTCCGAGATTCGGGAGCAGGGTCGGGCCGCGCTCGATCGCCGCCCGGTTCTCGCCCGGGGGTTCCGCCGTCACGGATCGGTCCGAGTGGGATGGCCGCGCCCCGGGAGCGGATCCGGGACCCCGATCGGGGGCGAGGTCGACGATGGATCCCGACGCGGGCGCTGTTCCTGTGAGGACCGGGCCTGACGGATCGCCTCGATGAAGGGGGCGCTGAGTCCGGCGCGCCGTCGCGCCGACACGTCGAAGCGGCGCCCCTTCGCACGGGCCGGGCCGAGGGGAAAAGGGACACTCTCGAGATAGCACTCGAGATCGGTCGACTCCCTCCGCGGGGAGGACTTTCCTTCCGGTTCCAGCCTTCGGATCCAATGGGCGGCGAGTGCGACGTGGGCGATTTCCTCGTCGTGCACGCGCTGACAGACCTGCGCGGTCTCGGCGTCGCCCGCCGCTGCAAATCCGTCTCGGTAGGTGAGGGTGAAATCGAGGTTGGCCTGCTCGAGCGTCAGTCCCATGGCTGCGAGGAAGGCCCGTGGGCCGGCCGGGGAGGCCGCGATCGCCGGAGCCTGGCGCCAGAAATAATCCGAGTGGTCATCGGTCTCGAAATCGCCGCCCTGGGCGCGGAGTCGCTCGAGATAGAGTCGGCAGTGCCGCTGTTCGTCGATCAGGGCGGAAAGCCAGCCCCGCCGCAGAGCGCGCGGGAGATCGGGCCAGCGGAGCAGGGCCCAGGCGAAGAGTTCGACCGCCATCAGCTCGTGGTGGGCGAAGCGGGCAAGGCATCTTCGTCGGTTGGCGGGCTGCGACAGCTCGCCCGGTCGGGGAAGTCGGCCGCGACCCCCGCGCATGCGCAGGCCCGGGGCTCGCATCGGCGCTTCGACGAAGATCGCTTCGATTCCCTCGGGGTCCGCCAGTCCCGCCGTCGTGGGGGCTGATGGAGGGCACAGCTTCGTCTCGAGGTCTCCACATTCGAGGATCCGGAGACAGAAATCCCGAAGGGTTCCGGGGACAGGCGTCCCCGCGTTTCCGGTCGGCGGGTTGGCGCGGGATCGTCGGGGAGGCATGAGGCCGTCGAGCGTAGGCCATCTCGACCGGGCCGCTCCGGGGATTGGAACGTGTTTCATTCGGAGGTGAAACGTGTTTCAATCTGGCCGATGAGGACGACGGACCCCACAGAACCGCTGCTCGAGGAGCGCGCCCGACGGATCGTCGAAGCGACGATCGAGCTGGCGGAAGAGGGTGGATTCGAGGCGGTGCGCCTGCGGGACGTGGCGGCGCGCGCGGAGGTCGCGATGGGGACCCTCTACCGGCGTTTTCGGAGCAAGGAGGATCTTCTCGTCGCGGCTCTCGAACTCGAGACCCGGGCGCTCGAGGATCGGGTACGGAGGCGTCCGCCCAAGGGCGCCCGCGCCGGAGAGCGAGCCGTGGGCTTCTTCGAGATCACGACCCGGGGCATGGTCCGCCGATCGGATCTTTCGCGGGCGATGTTGAAAGCGGCTGCGGCGGGTGAGCCGGCGCTGGCCGAGAAGGTCGAGATCTTTCACGACATGATGCTGCGCATGATCGTGGGCGCTCTGCGCGGAGAGCCCCTTGCCGCCGGAGATCGCGCGATCTCGGATCGGGAACGGCTGCTCGGCGAGGTCCTGAATCATGTCTGGTTCGCGTTGATGGTCGGATGGTCGGGGGGGCTCCAGACCCCGGCCAGTGTCAACGAACGCATGCGGGCTTCGGTCGAGCTGATCCTGCCCGAAGCGGGCGCGCCCCCGTGATCCGCGCGATCCGGGTTTCGCGATGTCGCGGGTAGCCACCCACGTGGCAATGGAAGACGAGGCGATGGCCGATGCAGCCATCATCACCACCGAGCGATCCGGATCGCTCGCATCGGAGAATGGAATCAGGACTCATGGGTGAACTGGAAGGGAAAGTGGCGGTCGTGACGGGCGCCGGGCGGGGGCTCGGACGGATCGAAGCGCTCGAGTTGGCTCGGCAGGGGGCGCGGGTGGTCGTCAGCGATCTCGGGGTGGCCGCGGACGGTTCGGGCCGGGATGAAACGGCGGGACAGGCGGTCGTCGACGAGATCAAGGCGATGGGCGGCGAAGCGGTCGCCCATTTCGGCGACGTGGCCGATTGGAACGACTCGAAGGCGATGATCCAGACGGCCCTCGACAGCTTCGGAGACCTGAACATCCTCGTCTGCAATGCCGGATTCTGTCGGGACCGGATGATCTTCTCGATGAGCGAGGAGGAGTTCGATTCCGTCGTGCGGGTCCATCTGAAGGGGCATTTTTGTGGAATCCGTCATGCGAGCGAGTACTGGCGGAACAAGGGCAAGGCCGAGGGGTCCGTCTACGGACGGATCATCAGTACGGCTTCCGAGGCGGCGATCTTCGCATCGCCCGGACAGCCCAACTATGCCGCGGCCAAAGCGGGCATCATCGCGCTCACGAACTCCGCCGCCCAGGGCCTCGTGAAATACGGCGTGACCGCGAATACGTTCATGCCGCGGGCTCGGACGGCCATGACGATGACAGGGCAGACGGCGGCCATGTTCCAGAAGCCCGAAGAAGGGTTCGATGTCTTCGCGCCGGAACACGTCGCGCCCTTGATCAGCTTCCTCGCCTCGCCGGGCGCCGCGAATATCTCGGGCAACGTCTTCATCGTCTGGGGACGGGAGATCGCCGTGCTCGATCATCCCCGCCGCGCCGCGGAATTCTCGGTCGACGACGCCTGGACCTTCGAGGAGGTGGCGAAGAAGATCGGCGGGTATTTCGAGGGGAAGCAGCCGATCAAGGACAGCTTCATCGTGCCCGCGATGGGCTAGACCCGGATTCAGCTGCGGCGGCAGTGCGATTCCGGATCTGGTAGATTGAACGGGTTCGTCGGCTCGTGGCCGGAAACGGTCCCGAAAAAGCGGAACGGGTCGAGCAGGACGGACGAAACGGTCCGAACGGAGAGATTCGGGCGGAGCGACTGGTTGCAACGAAGCGGTCTCGACTCGAGGTCGCATACAGGGAAGGCCGGAACCGGCCGGACCGGAGTGGTCGCCTGGCGGACACGCGGACGGTCGATTGGTCGATTGGCAGGGAGAAACCCATGAAGGTAATCGTGGACTATGACCTCTGTGAGGCGAACGCGCTCTGCATGGAGGCCTGTCCCCAGGT
>DRKE01000347.1 GCA_011051925.1 Deltaproteobacteria bacterium | reverse complement strand
GGCGGATTTCCTGAAGGAGATGCGTTCCGCGTATCCGCAGCTCGTGTTCCTGGATCAACATGGACTTCGCCACGAGCAGCAGCTCGGGGGCGAACGGGTCTGGAGCGAGTTTGCTGGAAATCGCCCCTACGAGGCGCAGCTGAAGGATATTCGCGAGGGGCGGCAGCGGCTGCTGGATCGACTGGGCGAGCATCTGGATCGGAGGATTTTCACCCCTCCCTGTCACAAGTACGACCGCGCGACGCTCCGGGCGATCGAGACCCTGGGATTCGAGATCCTTTCGGCGGGTGTGAAGCTCGACCGGCTTTCACAAGCCTACTACGCGTTGGGTCGATCGCTGGGGCGGATCTCCTTTCTCGGAAAGCGCGTCTCGTATCATACCCGCGTCATTCCCGGTCTCCGACTGGCCGAGATCTCGGTCTGTATCGACGTCGACGAGGAGAAGGATGCGACCGGCCGCCGAATCGAGAAGGATGCCGGTCGCCTATGGCGGGAATTCCGGTTCTGCCGCCAGCGGACGGACGTGGTCGGCATCATGCTTCATCATGAGCGCTACGGGGATCGGATCGAAAGGCTCGAGACGCTTCGAGCGTTCGTCCGACGTCTCCAATCCGACCCGGACGTTCACTTCTCGACGATTCCGGACCTCGCGGCCAGATCGGATCCGGCTTGACGACGACGACCACGACGCCAGTCGACGACTCGCCTGGGAGCGAGCGTCCACCCGAGTCGAATCGACGCACCGCCATTCGGGGATCGATCATCGAGATCGGTGGATTCGGCCTGACCCAGATCATCCGGCTGGGCGGCAACCTGATCCTGACCCGCCTGCTCTTCCCGGAGGCCTTCGGGCTCGCGGCGATCGTCAGCATCGTGATCTCGGGGCTCGAGCTGCTCTCGGATGTCGGCTTCGGCCAATCCGTCGTGCAGAACGAGCGCGGGGACGAGCCCGGATTCCTCGACACGGCCTGGAGTCTCCAGGTGATCCGCGGATTCGTTCTCGCGGGACTCTGTCTCCTGCTCGCCTACCCACTCGCGCTTCTCTACGAACAGCCGATCCTCTTCTGGTTGCTCAGCGTCAGCTCGCTCCAGTCGATCCTCCAGGGCTTCAACTCCACCTCGCTCTTCACCCTGCGCCGGCACGTCCGTCTGCTCCCCATCGCGTCGATGGAGATCGCGGGACAGGTGACGAGCGTCCTCGTGATGATTCTCTGGTGCCAGTTCGACGTTTCGGTCTGGGCCCTGATCGCCGGCGGCTTCGCCCGCAGCGCGGTCCGACTCGTCGGGAGCCATCTGCTTCCGGTGGGCTATCGCAACCATTTCCGGATCGAGCGCCGGGCCCGGGACCAGATCCTTTCGTTCGGCAAGTGGATTCTCGGTAGCACGGCGATCTTCTTCGTTTCCCGTCAGGCCGACCGGCTGATGGTGGGCAAGCTGCTGGGTGTCGCGACCCTCGGCGTCTTTTCCATTGCGAGCATGCTGGCGGAAGTGATCGAACTGGTTGCCAGTCGACTGACCAACAACGTGTTCTTTCCGATCTTCAGCCGCATCGGAAAGGAGGGCGTCGGTCAGCTTCGTCGCTTCTATTATCGGGCGCGGCTTCCCATCGACTCCGTACTGGGAACCGGATTGGGTTTCCTGTTCGTCTTCGGAAGCACCGTCGTCGAAGTCGTCTGGGACGAGCGCTATTCCGAGGCCGGATGGATGTTCGAGCTGCTCTGTCTCCGGGTGGCGATGGCAGCCGTGCTCTATCCCTGTGATCGATGTCTGCTCGCCATGGGCGAGACACGATACCCCTTCTATCGGAGCCTCGTCCGTGCCGTATGGGTGCTGGTCGGGGTTCCCCTCGGCTGGTACCTGGATGGGACCCACGGGCTGGTCCTGGCCGCAGCCCTCGCCGAACTCCCCGTCTTCTTCGTCCTGTGGCCTCCCTTCCGGCGTCTGGGCATGTTGCGGCTCGAGCGTGAGCTCCTGGCCGCAGGCTTCTTCATCGCGGGGGCGATCCTCGGCCTCGTCGTCGATCCGATCGTATCGGGCTGGCTGCATTCGGGAGGGATTCCGTGATCCCCCCGCTTTTCGCCCTGGCTTTCTGGGTCGTCGTCCCCTTGATCCTGTTCTACATGCTGCGGCCCCATCTGGCGGCGATCCTGACCCTTCTGAGCGCGACCCTCTTCCTCCCGGTTGGCGCGGGCTTCAACCTTCCGGTCCTGCCGACGATGGGAAAGGAGGAGATCGCTTCCCTCGCCTGCATGCTTTGCGCGATGGGCTTCGCCGGGGACCGGCTCGTCCGTGCGCGGCCGCTGCGCGGGCCCGAACTCCTCCTGGTCCTTCTCTCCCTCGGAACCATCCTCAGCGTGCTCAACAACCAGGACCGGCTCTACTACGGTCCGGTCGTCGTCCCCGGAATCGAGATCACGGGATTCGTCTCGGACATTCTCGAGGATCTGCTTCGCTGGGGATTCCCCTTCTTCATCGGTCGAGCCCTCTTCGTCCGCTCGGAACATCTGAAGGACCTGCTCGCGGTCTTCATCTTCGCCGGTCTGGTCTATTCGCTCCTGATCCTGTTCGAGATCCGGATGAGTCCCCAATTGCATCGCTGGACCTATGGATACCATCAGCATGGCTTCTCGCAGACGATCCGATCGGATGGAAGCTACCGCCCGATGGTCTACATGCGTCACGGACTCCACGTGGCACTCTTCATCTTCCTTTGCATGACGGCGGCCTGGACCTTCTTCCGGACGCGGTATCGTCTTCCACTGATCCCCTTCGTTCCGAAGGGCCTCGTGGCGGGATATCTGTCGGTCATCCTGGTCATGGAGAAATCGCTGGGGGCCGTGCTCTATGGCCTGGTCGTCGCTCCGCTGGTGATCTTCACTTCCACCCGCATCCAGATCCTGGCGGCGGTCGCGATCGCCATGCTCTGCCTGTCCTATCCGGCTCTCCGACTCTTCCGGCTGATCCCCGTGGAGAGCGTGGTCGAGTTTGCCGAAACGGAGTTCGGACACGACCGGGCGCATTCGCTGGCGGGCCGCCTTCGGACCGAGGACCAGATGATGCAACGGATCCAGGAGCGACCCCTCTTCGGATGGGCGAGCAGCGGACGACCGATGGTGAGAAGCGAGGTGTCCGGAAGGACAAAGACGGTCTACGACGGGGTCTGGGTGATCCTGCTGGTCAAGGGTGGCATCGTGCGCTTTCTCTGCATCTTCGGCCTCTTGTTGGCGCCCGTCTTCCTGGCTTTCCTGCGGATGGGCATGATCCGATCGAAGCAGGACCGGATCATGATCGCAGGACTGTCCCTGATGGTGGCGATCAACGTCTTCGACCTGCTTCCGAACTCGACGGTCGAGGGCTACCTCACGCTGATGTCCGGTGTCCTGGCCGGTGTCGTTCCGGGAATCCTCGCCGAGCAGCAGAGGCGTCGCCCGGCGGGGGGGAAGAGTCCGAGCGGGCGTCGGGGGGGAGATGTGGAGGTGGATCCGTTCCCGGATGCTGCACCTTCGGCGGGGCCCGGATCGACGATGCGACACGATGAGGCCGGCGGGGCGGGACTCGGCAAGGCACTCCTGGGAAGTCCGGCCGGGCGGGCGCGAAGGAAGAAGGATCGTTGATGGCGGATCAGGAGGCGTCCGGGGATCGGATCCAGCCGGAGCAGATCGGCGTGGTGCTGATCGGTCGCAACGAGGGCGAGCGTCTGCGGCAATGTCTCGATGCCGTCCCCGGCTTCGTCGGCCGTGTCGTCTACGTCGACTCGGGATCGAGCGATGATTCCGTTGCGCTGGCGCGCTCGCGCGATGTCGAGGTCGTCGAACTCGATCTCTCGACGCCCTTCACCGCAGCGCGAGCCCGCAACGCCGGCTTCGCCCGACTGCGCAGGGAGGCTCCGGGAATCCGGGCCATCCAGTTCATCGACGGGGATTGTTCCCTGGTTCCCGGTTGGATCGAGGCGGCTGCCGAGGCGCTCTCCGAATCGCCTTGCCGGGCTGCCGTCTGCGGGTGGCGGCGCGAACGATTCCCGGAGGCATCGATCTTCAATCGATTCTGTGACCTCGAATGGAAGGCGCCCCCCGTCGGCGATGTCGGCCCCTTCGGTTTCGGGGGCGACGTGATGATCCGGGTGCCGGCCTTCGAGTCGGCGGGCGGCTATGACGAGGGGCTGATCGCGGGCGAGGATCCCGATCTGAGTGCGCGGCTGCGCTTTGCCGGCCACGAAGTCATCCGGATCGATCGCGACATGACGCTTCACGATGCGGACATGCACAGTCTTCGCCAATGGTGGACCCGATCGGTGCGGGGAGGACATGCGGTTGCCGAACTGGCCTGGCGGTATCGCGACGAGGGGCTCTTCGCGCGCCATCTTCGCAGTCTGCTGATCTGGGGAATCCTGCTGCCTGCCTTCTTCCTTTCGAGTCCGGTCTTCTTCGGCGTGTCCTTCTGGAAGGCCTGGCTCGTGATCACGACGCTCTACGGGCTGCAGATCCTGCGCATCGCCCGCAGTCAGGACCCCGCCCGATTCGACCGCAAGGAGGCCCTTCTCTGGGGCTTGTCCTGCGTGGGTTCGCAACTTCCGACGGCGATCGGGGCACTCACCTTCGCCTGGTCCCGGTTGCGTGGACGGCGCCGGGAGCTGATCGAGTACAAATGACGGGTCTGCGAAAGGAACGGGAAGCGGAAGGGGGGGTTCTGGACGGGCTGGCGCGCCGCGAGCCGGTTCGAGCCGCCGTGAACGCACGAGGGCAGTCGTGAACCCATCCCATGAGGACGGTCGTGAACCCATGAGGGCAGCCGTGGACCGGAACGGAGCATCGTGAAGCTCGCCTATCTGACAGGTCAGTATCCGAAGGTGAGTCATACCTTCATCCGACGTGAGATCCTGGGATTGACCGCCCGCGGACACGACGTCGTCCGGCTCTCGGTCAGGCCGGCCGATTCGGGGATCGCCGATCCCCTCGACCGCGATGAGTTGGCTCGAACCCATACGTTCTTCGCCGCGCCGCGATCGAGCTGGGTCGGTGCCTTCCTGGAGGCGGCCCTCCGCTCGCCCCGTGCCCTGGCGAGCGAGCTGCTGCGGATCGCGGCCGGGCCGTTGCGGTCGGGCCCCGGCTGGATCCCGCGCATGGCCTATCTCGTCGAGGCCGCCTTCTTTCTCCGGATCCTGCGCCGCGAGGGCGTCCAACATGTCCATGCCCATTTCGGTCGCAACGCGGCGGCGGTCGCTGCGATCATCCATCGTCTGGGGGGACCCGGTTTCAGCATGACCGTTCACGGTCCCGACGAGTTCGACGATCCCCGGGGTTTCGAGCTGGGGGCCCGGGTCGCGGAGACGCGTTTCACGGTCGCGATCAGTTCGTTCACGGCGGCGCAGCTGCGTCGTTGGGCCGACCTTCGGGACTGGTCGAAGATCCACGTCGTGCGCTGCTCGGTCGATGCGGACTTCTTCGAGAGTCCGATCCCGATCGAGGCGGCATGCCGGACCTTCGTCTGTGTCGGCCGGCTTTGTGCCCAGAAGGGCCAGCTCCTGCTCCTCGAGGCCCTGGCGGAACTGGTCCATGCGGGGGTCGATTGTCGACTCGTCCTGGCGGGCGACGGGGAAATGCGGGCGGAGGTCGAGCGCCGGGCGGCCGAACTCGGACTC
>DRKE01000346.1 GCA_011051925.1 Deltaproteobacteria bacterium | reverse complement strand
GTGGCGAACCTTCCGGAGGGGACGGAGATGGTGATGCCGGGTGACAACGTGGAGATGACGGTGGAGCTGATCATGCCGATCGCGATGGACAAGGAACTCCGGTTCGCGATCCGAGAGGGCGGCCGGACCGTGGGCTCGGGCGTCGTCTCGGAAGTGATCGAATAACATTTCGGAAGCTCTGGGTTCCAGGGCGGGAGTGAAGACCCATGGCGGACGCCACGGCAACGAAGATTCGGATTCGGATGAAGGCCTACGACTACAAGCTGCTCGACCAGAGCGCGGGTGAGATCGTCGATACGGCCGTTCGAACGGGTGCCCGCGTCGCGGGTCCGATCCCCCTTCCGACGAGCAAGAACAAGTGGACGGTGCTGCGGGGTCCGCATATCGACAAGAAGTCGCGTGAGCAGTTCGAGCTGCGGACGCACAAGCGGCTCATCGACATTCTCGACCCCACGCCCCAGACGGTCGACGCGCTGATGAAGCTCGAGCTCGCAGCCGGCGTCGACGTGGAGATCAAGCTCTAGCCATGGCCACGATCGACGTCGTCAATCTCGAGAACGAGAAGGCCGGTTCCCTGGACCTGTCTTCGGTGGTCTTCGAGAAGGAGGTGAAGCCTCACCTCTATCATGCAGAAGTCAGGCGTCAGCTCGCCGAACGACGAGCGGGGACGCACAGCACGAAGAATCGCGCCCTGGTCTCGGGCGGTGGGGCGAAGCCCTATCGCCAGAAGGGGACGGGGCGGGCCCGCCAGGGAACGACACGGGCGCCCCAGTTCGCGGGTGGGGGCGTGGTCTTCGGTCCCGTGCCCCGGGGTTATTCGCACAAGCTCCCGAAGAAGATGCGCCGGGCCGCGCTGCTTTCGGCGCTCTCCCAGCGGCTTCAGGAATCGGCCCTGAAGGTCGTCGAGGATCTGCCCATTGACGAATACAAGACCCGACGGGTCGTCGAGATCCTGGAGAAGCTCGGGTTGGCCGGCGGCTCCACCCTGATCATCATCGACGAGCCGAGTCCGACGATCGAAGCCTCGGCCCGGAACATCCCGGGCGTGAGCGTCATCCGCTCGGAAGGGGTCAACGTCTATGACCTCTTGAGGCATCAGAACCTGTTGATCACGAAGGCCGCGATCGAACGTCTGCAGGCGCGCCTCGAGGGTGGGGCTTCCGCGGCGGGAGAGGGGGCGGCGGAATGAACCTCCATGACGTCATCCAGCGACCGGTCATCACGGAAAAGAGCAGCATCGCCCGGGACGAGCTGAACATCGCGACCTTCCGCGTCGACCCCCATGCCACCAAGCACGAGGTTCGACGGGCCGTCGAGGAACTCTTCGGCGTGAAGGTCAAGGACGTACGTACGATGCAGCAGCCCGGCAAGAAGAAGCGGGTGGGAAAGTCGGTCGGCCGGAAGCCGGCCTGGAAAAAGGCGATCGTCGTCCTGGCCGAAGGCCAGACGATCGAGTTCTTCGAGGGAGTCTGATCGATGCCGGTCAAGGTCTACAAGCCCACTTCTCCGGGCCGTCGCAACATGAGTGTCTCCGATTTCGCCGAGATCACCCGGGGAAGACCGGAGCGGTCGCTGACGAAGGGTCTCGTCAAGAAGAGCGGCGGCCGGAACGCGAATGGCCGGATCACTTCCTACCATCGCGGAGGCGGGCATCGCCGCCGATTCCGGCAGATCGACTTCCGGCGAAACAAGGTCGACGTTCCGGCCCGGGTCGCTGCGATCGAGTACGATCCGAATCGATCGGCGAATATCGCGCTGCTCCACTACGCCGATGGCGAAAAGCGCTACATCCTGGCGCCTGGCGGTTTGAAGGTCGGCGACACGGTCCTCTCGTCGGTGGACGCCGAGATCCATCCGGGAAACGCCCTGCCGCTTTCCCGGATTCCGTTGGGCACGCAGGTCCATGCGATCGAAATGAAGCCCGGCAAGGGTGCCCAGCTCGTTCGATCCGCCGGGACCAGCGCGCAGCTCATGGCTCGTGAAGGTCGGATGGCGACGCTTCGTCTTCCGAGCGGCGAGATGCGCATGGTCCATGTCGATTGCATGGCCACGGTCGGAGAAGTCGGAAACGCCGAGCACGAGAACCAGCGTATCGGCAAGGCCGGACGTTCACGTTGGCTGGGCAGGCGATCGAACGTTCGCGGCGTGGCGATGAATCCCGTCGATCATCCGATGGGCGGCGGCGAGGGGCGTTCCTCGGGTGGCCGTCATCCCTGCACGCCCTGGGGCAAGCCGACCAAGGGGGCCAAGACGCGCAGGAACAAACGCTCGGACAAGTACATCGTCAAGCGACGAGGGAAGAAGTAGGAGAGGTATAGACAGATGGCACGTTCGCTCCGAAAGGGTCCCTTCATCGATCCCAGCCTCCAGCGGAAGGTCGACAAGGTGACCGCCAGCGGTGGAAAGGGCGTCATCAAGACGTGGTCGCGGCGATCGATGATCACGCCCGAGTTCGTGGGACTGACCTTCCATGTCCACAACGGAAAGCTCTTCATGCCCGTCTTCGTGACGGAGAACATGGTCGGCCATCGGCTCGGCGAGTTCGCGCCGACCCGCAAGTTCACGGGGCATGCGGGTGGCAAGAAGGTGAAGCGCTGATGGAAGTCAAAGCCGCACTCAACAACTATCGGGTCAGCCCGCAGAAGGCGCGCCTGGTCGTGAACCAGATCCGGGGCAAGGGAGTCGAGGAAGCCTTGAACCTCCTCTCGCTGTCGCCGAAACGCGTAGCGGAGCCGATCGCGAAGCTGCTGCGATCTGCCGTGGCCAATGCGGAACAGAAGAACGAGCTCCAGCACGCGGGGATCGAAATCGACAATCTCGTGGTCTCGACGATCTTCGTGGACGAAGGGACGAGCATGTGGCGGATCCGACCGCGCGCCCAGGGCCGGGCAGCATGGATCCAGAAGCGAAGCAGCAAGATCAACGTGGTTCTTTCAGAGCGCGACTAGCCGTTCTGCAGCACTCCTTTCGACACAGGGACAGGTAGAGAAAACATGGGTCAGAAAGTTCATCCCTACGGCTTCCGAGTGGGCACCCTCTACGGGTGGCAGTCCAATTGGTTCGCCGAGAAGCACTACGCCGAACAGCTGCTCGAAGACGTCCAGATCCGTGCCTTCATCAAGAAGAAGCTCTACCACGCGGGGATCTCGAAGGTCGTGATCGAGCGGACGGGCGAGAAGATCGTCATCAACATCCATACCGCCCGTCCTGGAATCCTGATCGGCAAGCGGGGCGCGGAAATCGACGTGCTTCGCAAGGAGCTGAAGGCGTACACGCCCAGGGACGTGTTCATCAACATCAAGGAGATCCGCAAGGCGGAGCTCGACGCACAGCTCGTTGCCGAGAGCATCGCGACCCAGCTCGAGCGCCGGGTGGCGTTCCGGCGGGCCATGAAGAAGGCGATGATCTCGACGATGAAATTCGGCGCCGAAGGGATCCGGATCCAGTGTTCGGGTCGGCTGGGCGGCGCCGAGATGGGGCGGCGTGAATGGTATCGCGACGGACGGGTTCCGCTGCACACGCTCCGCGCCGAGATCGAATACGGATTCGCCGAGGCTCGCACGACCTACGGCGTCATTGGCGTGAAATGTTGGATCTTCAAGGGAGAGGTCGGGGATCGCGAACTCAAGCGCGGACCGCTCTCTCCGGATCACCGATCCGAAGCCCCGAGGTAGATCATGCTGCAACCCAGGAAAGTCAAGCATCGGAAGATGTTCAAGGGGCGCAATCGCGGCAAGGCGATGCGCGGGAATACACTGGCCTTCGGCGCCTACGGCCTGCAGGCGACGACCTCCGGATTCCTCACGGCCCGCCAGATCGAGGCGGCTCGTATCGCCATGACCCGTCATGTGAAGCGTGGCGGGAAGGTCTGGATCCGCGTCTTCCCCGACAAGCCGATCACGAAGAAGCCCGCGGAGACCCGCATGGGCAAGGGAAAGGGCAATCCGGAAGCCTGGGTCGCGCCCGTGAAGCGGGGGCGGATGCTGTACGAAATGGAAGGCGTGGATTCGACGATCGCTCGTGAGGCTTTGCGGCTGGCGGCACACAAGCTTCCGATCCGCACGCGCTTCGTCGAGCGGGAGGGCTGAAGGTGAAGCCATCGGAACTCCGGACTCTCTCGGAGTCGGAACTGGAACAGAAGGGGCGGGATCTCCGCGACGAGCTCTTCAATGCGAAGATTCGGCGATCGACCGAGCAGTTGGAGAATACGGCGCTACTCGGGCAACTCCGCAAGGACATTGCCCGTGTCGAGACGATCCTGACCCAGAAGCGTGAGGCGGTGAAGTGAACGAACGAGGAAGTCGACGAACCCTGGTTGGCACCGTGGTCAGTGACAAGATGGACAAGACCGTCGTCGTACGGGTCGAACGTCTCGTGCAGGACCCGAGATACAAGAAGTACATCCGTCGCTATTCGCGGTTCATGGCCCATGACGAGTCCAATTCCTGCGCCGAAGGTGACCAGGTCCGGATCATCGAACATCGCCCCTTGTCCAAGCGGAAGCGATGGAAGGTCCAGGAAACCATCGAGAAGGCAACATCGGTCTAGAGTCGGTCCAGGTCTGGTCCAGAGGGAAGAAGAATGATTCAAGCTGAATCGACATTGCAGGTGGCCGACAATTCCGGAGCGCGTCGCGTGAAATGCATTCGCGTGCTCGGCGGTTCCCGGCGTAGATTCGCGTCCGTGGGGGACATCATCGTCGTCGCGGTCAAGGAGGCGATCCCGAACGCTCGGGTCAAGAAGGGCGAGGTGCGTCGTGCCGTGATCGTGCGTACGAAAAAGGCGATCTCGCGGCCGGACGGCTCGCATATCCTCTTCGACGAGAATGCCGCCGTCCTGATCAACAAGGAGAGGGAAGTCGTGGGTACGCGCATTTTCGGTCCCGTGGCCAGGGAGCTTCGCGGCGCGGGATTCATGCGGATCGTCTCATTGGCACCGGAGGTCCTCTGAAGATGTCGGAATCAGCGACGGAGCTGCCCCGGCTGCGGCAGCGATACGAAGAGGCGATCGTGCCGAAGCTCCGCGAGGAGTTCGGCTACAAGAACGTGAACCAGATCCCGCGGGTCGAGAAGGTCGTGGTCAACATCGGTCTCGGCGAGGCGACGACGAATCCGAAGCTGCTCGATCGGGCGATGGAGGAGCTGGCCCTGATCACGGGGCAGAAGCCGGTCCTGCGTCGCGCGAAGAAGAGCGTCTCGAACTTCAAGCTTCGGGAAGGACAGGCGATCGGCTGTTCGGTCACGCTTCGGGGCATGCGGCAATGGGAGTTCCTCGATCGTCTGTTGAACGTGGCGCTGCCGCGGGTTCGTGACTTCTCCGGCGTGTCTCCGAAGGCCTTCGATGGCCGGGGAAACTACACGTTCGGCGTGCGCGAACAGACGATCTTTCCGGAAGTGGACTACGACAAGGTCGAGAAGGTGACCGGCATGAACGTCACCGTCGTCACGACTGCGAAGACGGATGCCGAAGCCAAGGCGCTTTTGACGCATCTCGGTGTTCCGTTTCGACAATAGGTGCGTCGGGCCCGTCCAGGGACGGTGCCGCGCATGGCAAGGAGAATGACATCATGATGACCGACCCGGTTGGTGACATGTTGGCGAGAATCCGGAATGCGGGTGGAGCGCGTCATGCCCAGATGAGCTGTCCCGCCTCGAAATTGAAGCTCGCCGTGGCAAACGTCTTGAGTGCCGAGGGTTTCGTCGGCCAGGTCCGGACGGGTGGCGACGCGAAGAAGCCGACATTGACGATCGAACTCCGATACCAGGACGACGGCCGGCTGATGATCGAAGGCATGCGACGGGTCAGCAAGCCCGGTCGCCGGATCTATGTCGGCGCGGACGAGGTGAAACAGGTTCGATCCGGCCTCGGCATGTCGGTCCTGTCGACCTCCAAGGGCGTGCTTTGTGACCGGGATGCCCGGGCTGCCAATGTCGGTGGCGAAGTGATCTGCGAGGTCTGGTAGGCGATGTCCCGAATCGGCAAACAACCCATTGGAATCCCGGACGGCGTGACGATCGACATCGCCGGGGGCGAGGTCGTCGCGAAGGGGCCGAAGGGCACGCTGCGATGCTCCGTGCCGGAAGGGATCTCCGCGAAGCTCGAGGATGGCAACTTGGTCTTCGTTCGTCCGGATGACAGCAAGCCCTCGCGTGCGCGCCATGGGCTGGCGCGGGCTCTGGCGAACAACATGGTCGTCGGAGTCAGCACGGGCTTCACGAAGCGGCTGGAGATCGAGGGGGTCGGCTACCGCGCGGACGTCAAGGGCAAGGTCCTGAACCTGTTGCTCGGATTCTCGCATCCGATCGACATGCCGATTCCCGAAGGCCTTTCCGTTTCGGTCGAGGCGAACACGAAGCTCAGCATCGAGGGAGCGGACAAGCAGCAGGTCGGACAATTCGCCGCCGATATCCGATCCCTGCGGCCGCCGGAGCCCTACAAGGGCAAGGGCGTGCGTTACGAGGACGAACACATCCGACGCAAGGTCGGCAAGGCCGGCGCTTGATGGATTCTGCTGCCGGACGGGCGAGAGCCCGTCCGGCATCGAGGTCGAAATGAAGAAGAAGATCGCGGAAGCGAAACGACGGAGATGGCTGGCTCGCAAGGCCCGCACGCGGACGTCGCTCGAGAGAAGCGAGCGGGTCGTGCTGACGGTGTACCGGAGTTCGAAGCATACCTATGCACAGCTGGTCGAGAACACGACCGGAAAGACGCTCTGCGCGGTTTCGACCCGGGACCGGGCGGTCGCCGGCGAGGGGTCGACGGGGACGGTGGACGCCGCGAGGAAGGTCGGCGAGGCGATCGCCAGGATCGCGAAGGAAAAGAGCATCGACGAGGTGGTCTTCAATCGAAACGGATTCCTCTTTCATGGTCGCGTGAAGGCCGTGGCGGATGGGGCACGTGAAGCGGGGCTTCAGTTCTGACATGGCATCTGTGATCCAATCATCGATTTTGAACCCGAATGATTACGAGCTGAACGATCGGGTCATCCACATCAACCGCGTTTCGAAGGTCGTGAAGGGCGGGCGCCGCTTCAGCTTCTCGGCGCTGGTCGTCGTCGGCGACGGCCAGGGAATCGTCGGGGTGGGACTCGGAAAGGCGGGGGAGGTGCCCGAAGCGATCCGGAAGGGCGTCGAGAAGGCGCGGAAGTCGCTGATCCAGATCCCCCTCGTCGACGGGCGGACGTTGCCTCATGACGTGATCGGGATCTCGGGGGCCGGGCGGGTCCTGATGCTGCCCGCTTCGCCCGGTACGGGCGTGATCGCCGGGGGCCCCGTTCGCGCGGTGGTGGAATCCGCGGGGGTCAGCGACATCCTGACGAAGACGCTCGGAACGAATACGCCCCGTAACGTCGTGAACGCGGTGATGGCGGGACTCAAGGAACTGCGGGATCCGGAAGAGCGACTCGCACAGCTCGGTCGGAGTCGCTGATGGCGGAGTCGAAGAAGACGCTGAAGGTCCAGCAGGTGAAGAGCGTGATCGGGTATCCGGAACGCCAGCGGGCGACGATGCGCGGACTCGGTCTGCGACGGATCCGCCAGGTCGTCGAGCTCGAGGATACCCCCGCCGTCCGTGGAATGATCAACAAGGTGAACCACCTCGTCGTGGTCCTGGAGAGCTAGAGCGATGTTGAATCGACTTTCACCTCGTCCCGGCGCCGTCCAGCGTCGCAAGCGCGTGGGCCGCGGGCCGGGCTCCGGCAAGGGGAAGACCTGCGGCACGGGCGTCAAGGGCCAGGGCACCCGATCCGGCAAGAAGATCAAGCCATGGTTCGAGGGTGGCCAGATGCCACTCTATCAGCGAGTGCCGAAGAAGGGCTTCAAGAACCGCTTCCGGGTGGAGAACGAGATCGTCAATCTCGGGGCGCTCTCGATCTTCGCCGAAGGGGCGACCGTCGACGTGAAGGCGTTGGCCGAAAAGGGGCTCATCCGCGGATCGGGCCAGCCGGTCAAGGTGCTGGCGGAGGGCGAGGCGCCGAAGGGAATCAAGCTGATCGTGCACAAGATCAGCGCATCGGCCCGTGCGAAGATCGAGGCCGCAGGCGGAACGGTGGAGAGCGCGTAGGTGGTCACTGCGTTCCAGAACGTCTTCCGGATCGAAGAACTTCGAAAGCGGATCGTCTTCACCCTGGCGATGCTCGCGGTCTATCGCGTGGGCTGCATCGTGGTGACGCCGGGGATCAACGGGAACGTGATCCGTCAGTTCTTCAGCGACATGGCCGGAACGATGTTCGGTCTGCTGAATGTCTTCTCCGGTGGGGCGATGGAGTCGCTTTCGATCTTTGCCCTCGGCATCATGCCGTACATCAGTGCCTCGATCATTTTCCAGCTCCTCACCGTCGTCGTGCCGGCCCTGGAGCGTCTGAAGAAGGAGGGAAGCGAGGGGCAGAAGCGCATCACGCAGTGGACGCGTTATGCGACGATCGGTCTTTCGCTCTTCCAGAGCTTCCTGATGGCGATGGCGCTCGAGAACGGGCAGTTCGGCCAGGGTGCCGTGCTCGAGCCCGGCTGGGGTTTCCGGATCACGACGATGATCACGCTGACCTCGGGAACCGCGTTCATCATGTGGCTGGGGGAGCAGGTGACCGAGCGCGGAATCGGCAACGGCATCTCGCTCATCATCTTTTCGGGGATCATCGTCGGCCTGCCCGCAGGCCTGTCGAAGGTCATCGATCTCGTCCGGACGGACCAGTTCAGCATCCTCGAGGTTCTCGTCCTCGGTGCGATCATCGTGGGCGCGATCGCCTTCGTCGTCTATGTCGAGCGGGCGCAGCGGCGGATTCCGATCCAGCATGCGCGACGCGGGGGAGGCGGTGGTGCCACTTCCGGGATGAGCTATTTCCCCTTGCGCGTGAACAGTGCGGGCGTGATTCCGCCGATCTTCGCATCGTCGCTGCTGATGTTCCCGTTGACGATCCGCCAGTACACGGACAACCCGACGATCCAGCGATTCATCGATGAGTGGATGAATCCGGGCGACATCATCTACAACGCCGTCTACGTCGCCTTGATCGTCTTCTTCTGCTTTTTCTATACGGCCATCGTGATCAACCCGGAAGACGTGTCCGAGAACATCAAGCGGTCGGGCGGGTATATTCCGGGTGTCCGGCCGGGTCGCAAGACGGCCGAGTACATCGACGCGGTGTTGTCCCGGCTCACCTTCATCGGCGCGATCTATGTCGCCGGCATCTGTGTGTTGCCCGTGATCCTCTCCCAGCGCATGGGGGTTCCCTTCTACTTCGGAGGTACGGCGCTGCTGATCGTGGTCAGCGTCGCGCTCGACACGATGGGCCAGATCGAGGCGCACCTCGTCTCACGAAAATACGAAGGCTTCGGGACGACGGGGCGTGTTCGGGGAAGGTTGGGACGATGAGTTGCAGACGGATCG
Organism: Deltaproteobacteria bacterium; assembly: GCA_011051925.1. GTDB lineage: Bacteria > Myxococcota_A > UBA9160 > UBA9160 > UBA4427 > UBA4427. The sequence goes on along the minus strand of DRKE01000346.1, from coordinate 13,563 downwards.
TGTTGTTGGGACCTCCGGGAGCGGGCAAGGGAACCCAGGCCGCGGCGATCGTCCGGGATCTCGGGATTCCGCACATCTCGACGGGCGACATGCTGCGTGCGGCCGTCAAGGCGGGGACGGAGATCGGATTGAAGGCCAAGGCGGTCATGGATGCCGGGGAACTCGTGAGCGACGAGATCGTGATCCGCATCGCCGAAGAGCGACTTTCGCAGGAGGATGCGAAGAACGGTTTCCTGCTCGACGGTTTCCCCAGGACGCTCTCGCAGGCCGAAGCGCTCGAAGGGATCCTCGACCGCCTCGGGACGAAGCTCGATTGCTGCCTGGCGTTGACGGTCGACACCGAGGCGATCGTCAAGCGCCTGCTCAAGCGGGCCGAGATCGAGGGGCGCGCCGATGACAACGAGGACACGATCCGGGAGCGGATGCGGGTCTATGAACGCGAGACGGCCCCGCTGCTGGATTTCTATCGAGAAAGGAACCTGCTGATCGAGGTCTCGGGAATGGGGACGGTCGAGGAGGTCGGGGAAAGGATCCGAGAGGCATTGAGATAAAGACGCGAAGTCAGGCATCGATGGGAGAAGGTGTGGGTTTCGGGGAACGGATCGCGATCAAGAGCCGCCGCGAGATTGAACGGATGCGGGAAGTCGGGCATGCTACGGCCGAGATCCTGCTGGAATTGCGGGAGCGGGCCCGTCCGGGCGTGACGACCGGGGAGCTCGACGAGATTGCGGCCAGGGCCCTCGAGAAGAGGGGCTTGAATTCTCCGTTTCTGGGCTATGCTCCCGGGGGGGTAGCGCCCTATCCAGCGGTGCTCTGTGCTTCGGTCAACGATGAGATCGTGCACGGAATCCCCGGCTCCCGTGTGTTGCGTGAGGGAGACATCCTGAGTCTCGACTTCGGTGTCGAGGCCGGGGGGTGGCATGGCGACAGCGCCGTCACGATCGCGATCGGGGAAATCGATGCGGACGCGAAGCGTCTGATCGAAACGACGCGCGATGCACTCGAGAAGGGAATCGAGCGCATGGTGCCGGGAGATCGACTGTCGGATATCGGCCATGCCGTCGAGAGTCGTGCAGGGAAGGAAGGATACGGAGTCGTTCGTCAATTCGTCGGTCATGGCATCGGCCGCGCGATGCACGAGCCTCCACAGGTGCCGAACTACGGGCGGCCCGGACGTGGACCGAGACTTCGTCCGGGGATGGTGTTTGCGATCGAGCCGATGGTCAACATCGGGAGCGAGAAGGTGCGGGTCTTGAAGGACGAGTGGACGGCGGTCACGGCGGACGGATCGCTTTCGGCTCATTTCGAACATACGGTGTTGATCACGGACAATGGTCCCGAGGTCCTCACCCGGATCGAGGGATCCCATTGATCCTGACCGGATGCCGTTTCGGGCGGGCCCGGGGAGCGATTCCGGGACGAGCAGCGAGCAGAAAGAAAGAAAAGAGAGCGAGAGCATGAAGGTTCGAGCGTCGGTTCGGAAGATGTGTGAGAAGTGTCGGATCATCCGTCGTCGGGGGACCGTTCGTGTGATCTGTGAGAACCCGAAACACAAGCAGCGGCAGGGCTAGTCGGTCGCGCGAATCGGATCCGGATTCCGTTCACGGGATCCCCAATGGAGTATGGAGGAAGCTTTATGGCGCGGATCGCTGGCGTCGATCTACCGCGGAACAAGCGCATCGAGATCTCGCTGACGTACATCTACGGCGTCGGGCGGGTCAAGGCGCTCGAGATCTGCGAGAAGGCCGGGGTGGACCCGGGAACGCGGACCGAGCACCTTTCCGAATCCGAAGTGATCAAGCTCCGTGAAGTCATCGAGCGCGACTACAAGGTCGAGGGTGATCTGCGTCGCGAGGTGAACCAGAACATCAAGATGCTGATGGACATCGGCTGCTATCGGGGGCTTCGCCACCGCCGCGGATTGCCGGTACGAGGACAACGAACCCATACGAACGCGCGCACGCGGAAGGGCCCTGCGAAGACCATCGCGGGCAAGAAGCTCGCGCCGAAGAAGTGATGCGATAAATCAATATGGTTGCCAAGAAAACGAAGAAGAAGGTCAAGAAGAACATCCAGTCGGGGATCGCGCACATCCACTCGACCTTCAACAATACCGTCATCACGATCACGGACGTCGGCGGCAACGCGGTTGCCTGGGCCAGCTGTGGCCAACAAGGCTTCAAGGGCTCGAAGAAGTCGACGCCCTTCGCCGCGCAGATCGCTGCCGAGGAATGCGCTCGCAAGGCCCAGGAGCACGGCGTGCGATCGCTCGGGGTCTACGTCAAGGGTCCGGGAGGAGGACGCGAGTCCGCGCTTCGGGCGCTCCAGGCGGCGGGCATGAAGATCACGATGATCCGCGATGTCACGCCGATTCCCCACAATGGTTGTCGCCCGCCCAAGCGCCGGCGCGTCTAGCTTCGAGAGCAGAGACTATCTATGGCACGTTATACGGGATCCGTTTGTCGACTTTGTCGCCGTGAGGGCACGAAGCTCTTCCTGAAGGGCGATCGATGCTTCACCGAGAAGTGCGCCATCGACCGCCGCGCCTATCCCCCGGGTCAGCACGGTCAGGGGCGAGTCCGTTTCTCGGACTATGGCGTCCAGCTTCGGGAAAAGCAGAAGGTGAAGCGGATGTACGGACTGCTCGAGAAGCAGTTCCGCAGCACCTTCGACCGGGCTTCGCGCATGAGCGGGCGAGCGGGCGAGAACCTCTTGATGCTGCTCGAGCGGCGTCTCGACAACGTGGTCTATCGCATGGGGTTCGTGACCTCCCGTGCCGAGGCCAGGCAGCTCGTCAAGCACGGCCATTTCGCCGTGAACGGAAAGAAGGCCCATACGCCGAGCATTCTCGTCCAGCCCGGCTGGACTGTCGAAGTCATGGACCGGTCGAAGAAGGTCGAGCGCATTCGTGGCGCTCTCGAGACGATGGAAGGGCGCGCCGTGCCCCAATGGCTCGAGATCGAGAAGGATGAGATGAAGGGGATCGTCAAGGCGATGCCGCAGCGGGAGGACATCACGCTGCCCATCGATGAACAGCTGATCGTCGAACTCTACTCCCGGTAGGAATTCCGGTCGTACCGACGCACGCCGGGCGGGCCACGGCGTGGCGGGTCGGGGCCGGAGTTGGAATCGGACGAGGAGATCGAAGGCCGGTCGCGGACCGGTCGAGTCAACGAGAACAATCTGCCGTCCATTCGGGACGGAAGGGGATTCCGATGCAAGAAGACATCATTGCGCGTAACTGGCGGGAACTGATCCGGCCGCGTCGGCTCGAGGTCGAAGAGGACTCGTTGAGTCCGACCTATGGTCGTTTCCATTGCGAGCCGCTCGAGAGGGGCTTCGGCACGACGCTCGGCAATGCGCTGCGACGCGTGCTGCTCTCGTCGCTCCAGGGCGCGGCAATCACGAACATCCGGATCGACGGTGTTCTCCACGAGTTCTCGACGATTCCCGGCGTGATGGAAGACGTCGCGACCGTCGTGTTGAACCTGAAGGATGTCCGGATCCGCATGCACAGCGAGGGGCCGAAGACCCTTCGGGTGCGGAAATCCGGTAGCGGGATCGTGACGGCCGGCGATCTGGTCTCGGACGACCAGACGGTCGAGGTCATGAATCCCGATCACAAGATCTGCACGCTCGGACCGGAGTCGACCTTCGAGATGGAGGCGACCGTCAACCTCGGCAAGGGCTATGTCCTCGCCGACAAGAACAAGACCGAGGAGATGCCGATCGGGACGATCCCGATCGATTCGGTCTTCTCGCCGATCCGTCGGGTGAACTACACGGTGACGCCCGCCCGGGTCGGTCGCGAAACGGATTTCGATCGCCTCAATCTCGAGATCTGGACCGACGGGGCGATCGAGCCCGCCGACGCGCTGGCCTTCGCCGCGAAGATCCTGAAGGAACAGCTGACGATCTTCATCAACTTCGAAGAGCAGGCCGAGGCGCCCGCGCTCCACATCGACGAGCCGGAACCGCTGAACCCGAATCTCTTCAAGTCGGTCGACGAACTCGAGCTGTCCGTCCGTTCGGCGAATTGCCTCCAGAACGCGAACATCCGGTTCATCGGAGAGCTCGTACAGAAGACCGAAGCCGAGATGCTCAAGACCAAGAACTTCGGCCGGAAATCCCTCAACGAGATCAAGGAGACGCTGTCGAGTCTCGGTCTCAGCCTGGGGATGACGATCGACAATCTGCCCCCCCGCAAGGATCTCGAGCGGATGCGGGAGCAGCGCGAGGCCTGAGATGAACCATCGAAAGACCGGCAGGAAACTGGGGCGCTCCGGGGCGCATCGCAAGGCGTTGTTCCGAAACATGGTGACGTCGCTGCTCGAGCACGAGCAGATCCGGACGACCGACGCCAAGGCGAAGGAATTGCGCGGCATCGCCGAACGGATGATCACGCTCGGCAAACGGGGCACGCTGCACGCGCGGCGCCAGGCGCTCGAGACCGTGCGGAGCAAGAAGGTCGCCTCGAAGCTCTTCGACGATCTGGCGGAGCGCTATCGTGAGCGGCCCGGTGGATATACGCGGGTGATCAAGCTCGGCCAACGGCCGGGAGATGCGGCGCCGATGTCCATCATCGAACTGGTCGATCGGGACGACCGGGAGGCACAGGCCTGACTGGCAGCGATCCGGAGGATGGGCGAAACACTCGATCCGCCGTGCCCAGCCTGCTGCTGGGGGCGGCGGTCGTCGTTGTGGCGGTCGTCCTGATCCTGCGAAGTGATCCGGGGGCGCCGCCCGTCGTGCGGGGGGTCGCCGCGCCCGATTTCGAATTGCCGCGCCTCGATTCCGAAGGGGCCTCGGCCACGTCGAAGCTCGCGTTGTCGAGCCTCACCGGTCGGATCGTCCTGGTGAATTTCTGGGCCACCTGGTGCAAGCCCTGCGAAAGCGAGATGCCCGCGATGGAGCGCCTCTACGAAACGCTGCCCCGGGACGAGTTCGAGCTCGTGGCGGTGGCGATCGACGAGAAGGAAGCCGACGTGAAGGCGTTCCAGGACCGCTACGGGTTGTCGTTTCCGATCGTGTTGGACCTCGATCAGTCGGTCTATGCGGCCTATCAGACGATGGGGGTTCCGGAATCCCTGCTGCTGGATCGCGAGGGGCGGATCGTCGAGCGCTACGTCGGGCCTCGGGAATGGGATGCCCCCGAGTACGTCGATCGGATCCGGGCCCTGATCGGCGGGGCGGACAGCGTCCCGGGCCGCGACACGCTCTGAAACGAACCCGAGCGGGCTCGTCGTGCTGGAGTTCGGTATTCTCTGGCCCGACCGGCTGGGCGATCGCGCGGAAGTCGACCAGGGGTTGGATCCACACGGATCGCACACGCGGCGCTGGGTCGTGCCGGGGGGAAATGGGTGAAGGCGTTCGGCCTGGGGACATGCATCATCGGGATCGTGGCCGCGATGGCCCTCCTCGATCCCGAACGTGGATTGGGGATCTGGCTGGAGATGCGAGGCGATCTTTCCGCCGCGATGGCCCGCGTCGAACGACTCGAAGGGCAGAACGAGGTGCTCCGGCATGAGATCCGGACTCTCGAACAGGAGCCCGCGGCGCTGGATCGGGCGATCCGCGAGGAACTCGATCTGGTGCTGCCCGGCGAGGTGGTCGTGCGTTTCGTGACGCCCGGTGCCGGCATGGACCCGCTGGAAGGGGCTCCCCGGGGATCCGTCGGACAGCGACCGGATCCCGACATCGCTGCACCCCATCGGGAGAGCCCGTGAAGGAGAAACTCCGGGAAGAGATCGAGCCGGTCGTGGTCTCGATGCTGGAGACGGCGGGCGACGAGGGTCCGCTTCCGGAATTCGTGATCGAAGTCCCCAGGCAGAAGGAGCACGGCGATTTCTCGTGCAATGTCGCCATGCTGCTCGCTCGACGTCTGGGGCGGAAGCCGCGTGAGATCGCCGCTGAACTCAAGGACCGGTTGGGCAATCTGGGGGGGCTCGTCTCGGACCTCGAGATTGCCGGACCGGGCTTCCTGAACATCCGACTCGAAGAAGCGGGCTGGCAGGCGCTGCTGCACGACATGATTGCCGCGGGATCGGAATACGGCCGGTCGACGAGGCCGCTCGGCGTTCCCGCTTCCGTCATGTCGGCCGGGGGAGCCGGGAAGAAGCCGAAGGTCCAGGTCGAATTCGTTTCGGCCAACCCGACCGGGCCACTCTCGACGGGCCATGGACGGCAGGGCATTCTCGGCGACTGCATCGCCCGCCTGCTGGAAGCGACCGGATGGGACGTGACGCGCGAATACTATTTCAACGATGGCGGGCGTCAGATGCGCGTCCTGGGAGAATCGGTCAAGGCCCGCTATCTCGAGGGGCTCGGGCTCGCTTCGCCGCCACCGCCCGAGGCTCTCGCCGACCCCGAGAAGAACTGGGTCGACGAGCATGGGGGGCTGCCCGTCGTCTTTCCCCGTGACGGCTATCAGGGGGACTACATCAGGGAGATCGCGGACGATCTGCGTGCCCGGGAGGGCGACGCGCTCGTCGACGAGCCCGGGGAAGGGCGCTTCCGGGACGAGGCCCAGCGCATCATCTTCGAGGACATCACGCGAACCCTCGCCCGGATCGGCATCGAATTCGACGTCTACTACAACGAGCGGAGCCTCTACGACGAGGGGAAGCTCGACGAGACGCTCGAGGACCTGCGGAAGGCCGGCCTGATCTTCGACGCCGAGGGAGCGGTCTGGTTCAAGGCGACGGATCGTGGCCTCGATCGCGATCGAGTCGTCATCAAGAGTACGGGCGAGCCGACCTATCTGATGCCCGATATCGCCTACCACCGGGAGAAATTCCGCCGTGGGTTCGACCTGGTGATCGACGTTCAAGGGGCGGATCATATCGAGCAGTTCCCATTCGTGCGCGAGGCGACGGCCGTGCTCGGGGTCGACCCCGAGCGGATCGAGCTCGTCCTGCATCAGTTCGTGACGATCACGAGTGGCGGCGAACGTGTCAAGCAATCGACGCGAAAGGCGACTTTCGTCACGATCGATGAACTCGTCGATGATGTCGGCGTCGACGTCTTCCGTTTCTTCATGATCGAACGCAAGCCGGATGGCCATCTCGATTTCGATCTCGATCTCGCCAAGGAGAAGAACTGGCGCAAGAATCCCGCCTACTACATCCAGTACGCCCACGCACGGACCCACGGGATCGAGCGCAAGGCGAGGGAAGCGGGAATCGAGATGCCCGAGGCGCATTCGTTCGATGCCGGTCGGCTCGACCTGGACGAAGAGATCGAACTCGTCAAGAAGCTGGCGGCCTTCCCCGAAGTCGTCGCGCACGCCGCGCAGAGCCGTGAACCGCACCACGTGGCCTACTATCTTCGCGAGGTGGCGGGGCTGTGGAACCCCTATCTGCAGGACGCCACCCGTCATCGTGTGATCTCGGAAGACGCGGAGTTGACGGCAGCGCGACTGGGACTGGCGCTGGCCGTACGAAGCGTGCTCGCGAGCGGGCTCGGGCTGCTGGGGCTCAGCGCGCCGGAGACGATGTGATGTCGGCCGTACCGGCGCGGCATGCGGGCCGGGGTCGGATCCTTCGAGGGATCTTCCGGCTGGTGTTGTTGATCGCATCCGGTTTCAGCGTGGGGCTGCTGGTCGGCGTGCTGGCGGAGGAGCCGACCCTGCTGGCCGGACACCTGCAGGGACGGGGAGAGCGGGTCGCGCTCCCGGTGGCGGATCCTGACACCGAATCCCCGATCGACATCGCGTCGGCGGCCCCGGATGCGCTTCCCGCCGTGGCGGCCCCGGCGCCTGTCGCGGAAGAGCCGGCGGTATCGCCCGGCCCTCCGATCCGGAAGGCCGGCCACCACGCCGCGGCGGCGGCCGCTTCCGAAGCCGAGTCGACCCGGTCCTGGGCGATCCAGGTGGGCGCGTTCTCCGATGAATCGGCAGCCCGGCGGCTGGCCGAGGGGCTGGAGGAAAAGGGCTACCCGACGGCGCTTCTGCCGAGCGAAGGGAAGGGAGGGCGCTGGCGCGTACGGGTCCAGCCGATCGGAAGTGAAGCGAAGGTGGAGGAGTGGACCGATCGGCTGAAGCGGGTGGAGCGCCTGCCGACCTGGGTGATCTCCATGGAAGGTCGCTCCGAACGATGAAGCGATCGGATTCCCGCTCTTCTGCGCCGAGGCCTCTTCGGGTGGGCGTGCTCGGTGCCAGCGGCCAGCTCGGCCGATGTCTGGTTCGCGCGATCACCGACGCCGAAGACGTCGAGCTGGCCTTCGCGGCGACCCGGGCCGAGATCGACCTCTGCGATACCGGTCGGATCGGCAGCTGGCTGGATGGTTTCGCGGATCCGGCCGATGTGGTCGTGAATGCCGCTGCCTATACGAAGGTCGATGCCTGCGAGACCGAATCCGAACGGGCCTACGAGACGAACGCGCTGGCTCCGGCTGGATGGGCGCGAGAACTGTCTTCCCGCGGCATCCGATTCTTCCACGTCTCGACCGACTACGTCTTTCCCGGCGACGGGGACCGGCCCTATCGCGAGGAGGATGCGACGGAGCCACGGACGGTCTATGGCGCCAGCAAGCGCGCGGGGGAGATCGCCGTTCTCGGCACGGACCCGACGGCGCTCGTGATCCGGACGAGCTGGGTCTTCGGCCCGGGGCGGAATTTCGTCGTGGCCATTCTCGATCAGGCTTCGCGCCGGCGGAGGGGCGAAGCCGAGGGCCCGCTTCGCGTCGTGAACGATCAGCACGGTGCGCCGACCCATGCGGCGGATCTGGCCGAAGCCCTCCTGGCGCTCGCGCGGCGCGGGCGCGACGGGGCCGAGCCCGTCCGGGGGCTGCTTCATCTGCGAAACGCGGGTGAGACGACCTGGTTCGACTTCGCGCGGGAGATCCTCGATCGGGCGGGGTACCCGGAGATCGGGATCGAACCCGTTCCGACGAGCGCCTTCGAGACGGCCGCTACGCGTCCCGCCTATTCGCTCCTCTCGTGTCGGCGCGCGGCGGATCTCGGCATCGAGATGCGGGACTGGCGGGAGGCACTGGCCGCCTACCTCGAGGGGCCCGATCGCCCGGCCGCGCTGATCCCGGGCGTTGTCGAAGACGGGTCCGGACAGGACCGGGACCTCCCGACGCGCGCCCCGGTCTGCGGGGCGGCATCGCGATGAGCGTCGACCTCTCGCGGATCCGGAACTTCTGCATCATCGCGCATATCGACCACGGCAAGAGCACGCTGGCGGATCGGCTGCTCGACGCGACCCACGCCATGGCCGCGCGGGACATGAAGGATCAGTTCCTCGACAACATGGACATCGAACGCGAGCGCGGCATCACGATCAAGGCGCAGACCGTCCGGATGACCTTTCGCGCGGCCGATGGCGAGGACTACATCCTCAACCTGATCGACACGCCCGGTCACGTCGATTTCTCCTACGAGGTTTCACGGGCCCTGTCGGCCTGTGAAGGCGCCCTCCTGATCGTGGATGCGGCCCAGGGGATCGAGGCCCAGACCCTCGCGAATGCCTATCTGGCGGTCGACGCGGACCTCGAGCTGATCCCGGTCGTCAACAAGATCGATCTGCCCTCGGCCGATCCCGACCGGGTCGCGCAGGAGATCGAAGACGTCGTCGGACTCGATGCAGCCGACGTCCTGCCCGTTTCGGCCAAGACGGGCGCCGGCATTCCCGAGGTCCTGCAGGCGATCGTCGACCGGGTCCCGCCGCCGAGTGGGGACCCCTCCGCGCCGACCCAGGCACTGGTCTTCGACGCCTGGTTCGATCCCTATGTCGGGGCGGTGATGCTCGTTCGCGTCGTGAACGGGACCCTCCGCCGACGTGAGCGGATCAAGTTCATGGTGTCGGGTCTCGAACACGAGATCACGCGCCTCGACGTCGTGGATCCCAGACCGAGGAGCGTCGAGGTGCTGTCCGCGGGGGAGGTCGGTCTCGTCGTCGCCGGTGTCAAGACCCTCTCGGACGTGAAGATCGGGGACACGATCACGACGGTGGCGAAGCCCGCCGAGAGGCCTCTCGAAGGCTTCCAGGAAGTGAAGCCGATGGTCTTCACCGGCCTCTATCCGGTCGATGCCGAGGACTACGAGGACCTGAAGGTCGCGCTCGAGAAGCTCGAACTGAACGATTCCTCGTTCAGCTACGAGCCCGAGACGAGTGCTGCCCTCGGCTTCGGATTCCGCTGCGGCTTTCTGGGATTCCTGCATGCGGAGATCGTGCAGGAGCGCCTCGAGCGGGAATACGGGCTCGATCTGATCACGACCGCCCCGACGGTTCGTTATCGCGTCATTCCCCGGGACGGCGAACCCTTCGAGATCGAGAGTCCCGCCGCCCTGCCCGACACGACGGAGATTCTCGAGATCCAGGAGCCGGTGGTTCTCGCGACGATCCATGTCCCTTCGGAGCATCTCGGGGCCGTGCTCGGGCTCTGCCAGGAACGTCGGGGTGTCCAGAAGGACATGGGGGTCCACGGAACGCGCGTCCAGGTCCGCTACGAGTTGCCCCTGAACGAGATCGTCACGGATTTCCATGATCGCCTGAAGAGCGCGACCCGGGGCTACGGCTCTTTCGACTACGAGATCGTCGGGTTCCGACAGGCCGATCTCGTCAAGCTCGACGTGCTCGTGAACGGCGATCCCGTCGACGCGCTGTCGCTGATCGTCCACAAGGACAAGGCCTATGCCCGGGGTTCGGAGCTCGCGAAGAAGCTCAAGGAGTTCATTCCGAGACAGCAGTTTCCGATCGCGATCCAGGCGGCCATCGGCAGCCGCGTGATCGCTCGCACCACGGTTCGCGCCGTCCGGAAGAACGTCCTGGCGAAGTGCTACGGTGGCGACATCACCCGGAAACGCAAGCTGCTCGAGAAGCAGAAGGCAGGGAAGAAGCGAATGAAGATGGTGGGTTCCGTCGAGATTCCCCAGGAGGCCTTCCTGGCGGCCCTTCGCCTGGGGGATGAATAGCCGTGTCGGAATTCCCGAAGGACGACGCCGCGGACCTGCCGGAAGGCGAAGGCGCGACGGCGGAGACATCGAAGGTCGCCGGGATCGTCGATCAGGTCGTCACCCTGGTCATCGCGATCACGATCGCCCTGGCAATCCGGCACTTCGTGGTCGAGCCCTTTCGGATCCCCTCCGGTTCGATGTTTCCGACACTCCTGATCGGGGATCATCTCTTCGTGAACAAGCTCGCCTACGGGCCCACGATTCCCTTCACCGAGGCCCGGCTGCCCGGATTCTCCGAGCCCAGGCGGGGTGACGTGGTCGTCTTCGAGGTCGCGCGTCCGCGGAACCGGCTGGGCGGGCGGGACATCAAGCCCGTCGACCGGGCTCCGGAAGGGGCGCCCACGGAGGATTTCGTGAAACGCCTGGTCGGGCTTCCGGGCGATCGGATCGCCTGGCGGGACGGGCAGGTCTTCATCAACGATGTCCCGCTCCGGGTGACGCCGACCAACGAGATCTTCGAAGACGATTCCGGGGTCCGCTACGCGAAGAGCTGGGAGGACCTGGGCCGCTGTCGGCACGCCATCCTGAAGGATCTTCGGCAGAGACGTCCGAGGAACTCGCGGCTCGAGCGGGGCACCTATGTCGTCGAGCCGGGTCGCTATTTCATGATGGGCGACAATCGGGACAACTCGAATGACAGTCGATCCTGGGGCACCGTTCGACTCGAAGAGTTGAAGGGACCGGCCTTCATCCTCTACTGGTCCTGGGATGTGAACGGCAACATGCTCTCCTTCTTCAATCCCGTGAACTGGTGGACGGCGGAGAAGCGCTGGGATCGGATCTTCAAGCGGGTCCGTTGCGAGCCGAGCCCCATGACGGCCGGGCAGGCAGCCGGGTAGACCGCGGCGCAGCCGGCCGACGCGGCGGCTGGCGGGGTATCCGGGGGCCGCCTCCGCGACGAGGCCCGGCCCGGGAGCGGTTTTCGCGGAATTTCGCGCGCCGTGGGCCGCGGGGCATTGGCCGTGCCGGCCTGTCGCGGTACCCTGCCGCCGACCCATTTGGTCCTTTAAGCCCGACCAGCGAGTCGGGAAAGGACAGAGGCCCTGTCTTGGCGCATCTCGACGCACCCCCCGATGTGGCGGAAGCCACGAAGCGTTCCGCACGCCCGGAATCCCCGGGCGACCGATCCCCGATTCCCGCTGCAGGCTCCGAGGCGCCGACCCGACGGGCGGACCAGGCGCCGCAGGAGGCGGATGCTCCCGGGCGTGAACGGACCCTTCTGGACGACAAGGCGATCCGGCGAGCGCTCATGCGCATCGCCCACGAGATCGTGGAGAGCACCGACGATCCCGGTCGGCTCTACCTGGTCGCGATTCCCAACGGCGGTGTTCCCCTCGGTCGGATCCTGATCGACAACCTGGAAAGCCTGACCGGGATCCGCCCACCCCTGGGAATCCTCGATACCACGCTCTATCGCGACGATCTGTCGACCCGCGGCAGCCGACCTCCGCTCCGAAAGACGGAGATGCCCTCGTCCGTCGACGACCGGGTCGTCGTGCTGGTGGAAGACGTCGTGAGTACCGGGCGGACGATCCGTGCGGGCATGGACGCCCTGATGGATTTCGGGCGTCCCTCCCACGTCAAGGTCGTGGCGCTGGTGGATCGGGGTCATCGGGAGCTTCCGATCAAGATCGACTTCGTCGGAAAGAACATTCCGACCGGACCGAACGAGAAGGTGGTCTTCCGGGCCGAGGAGGCGGCTCCGGCGGGTGAGCCGGAGGAAGCCGCAGCATCGTCCCGGGTCGGTCCGCTTCATCTGATCATTCGGGGAGGGCCGGAGGGATGATCGGTCGCGACATCCTGGGCATCGAGGATCTGTCCCGGGAGGAGATCGAGCTGATCCTCGATACGGCGGAGCGGATGCAGGAGATCGGCACCCGCGAGGTCAAGAAGGTGCCGACCCTCCGCGGAAGGACGCTCATCAACCTGTTCTTCGAGCCGTCGACACGAACCCAGACGAGCTTCGAGATCGCGGGAAAGCGATTGGCCGCCGATGTCGTGAACTTCTCGGTCTCGGGTTCGAGCGTCTCGAAGCGGGAGACCCTTCTGGACACCGCCAAGACCCTCGACGCGATGGATCCGGATGTCGTGATCGTCCGTCATCGGGTCGCGGGCGTGCCCCATCGTCTGGCCGACGTGCTCGAAGCGCCGGTCATCAACGCGGGGGACGGGGCACACGAGCATCCTTCCCAGGCGATGCTCGACATGTTGACCGTGCGGGAGGAGAAGGGACGGATCGAAGGGCTGACCGTCGCCATCGTCGGGGACATCGCGCATAGCCGCGTGGCCCGCTCGAACATCCACGGTTTCCGGAAGCTCGGCGCGGAGGTGCGGGTGGCCGGGCCGCCGACGATGTTGCCGGTGGACGTCGAGTGCCTGGGCGTCAAGGCCTATACCAGTCTTCGGGAGGCGATCGAGGGCGCGGATGTCGTGATGGCGCTGCGGATCCAGATGGAGCGCCTCGAAGGCGCCTGTTTCCCGAGCGTGCGGGAATACGCGGCGACCTTCGGATTGGACCGGGCCAAGCTCCGCTTCGCCAAGGAGGATGCGATCGTGATGCATCCGGGACCGGTGAATCGCGGTGTCGAACTCGCCCATGAACT
>DRKE01000345.1 GCA_011051925.1 Deltaproteobacteria bacterium | reverse complement strand
GTCGTTTCCGATCGCTCGCCCTGGCCCGGCCCGAGCGAGCTCGACATCGACCGCAACATGGGACTCTGCATCGAGGTCGCGACCCGCGCCCTCCTCCGCGTCGCCCGCTAGGGAAGCCCTGCACGACACGCCGTACCAGGGTCGGGGCAGGCGGCCCTCGGAGGCGGCCGCGCGCCCGCTGGGCGTGTCTCCCTGGGGCTCCGGATCAGGGCTCGTCCGGGACGAGTCCGACCGGAATCGGCATGATGTTCCAGGTCAGGATGCTCCGGTTGTCCTCGCGTTTGTAGATCTCGTCCTTCACGAGGCGGCGGCCATTCCAGACGTATCGCCGCAGGGCCTTGTCGTTGTCACTCGCGACGTAGAGTTCCTGCAGGCCGTCCCCGTCGAGATCCGTCGCGATCGCCGCATGCTCGAAGCTGCTCGACCGGCGGTCGATCGCCTTCTTCCGCCAGGGCTTCGTCGGATCGGATCCCGGTCGAAGCCACCAGACGCCCTTCTGGAAGAGCGCCGCCACGATCTCCTTCTTGCCGTCTCCGTCGAGATCCCCGGGCGTCAGGAACCGGCCGAGTCGATCGTCGAGTTCGGCGATGACGACGCCCTGATCGGGTGGCGTATCCGCTTCGTAGCGCCACACCTCCGTCCGATGGAGCAATCCGGGACCCTCCGGATTCTTCTGGCCCTCGACGACCACGTAGAGTTCGTCGGTTCCGTTTCCGTCGATGTCGTGCACCAGGATCTCCTTCGCATGTCGATCGCCGAGATCGGCCACGACGACACGCCCTTCGCCCTTGCCCGGCACGTAGCGGACGACCCGGCCCGATTGGGGCGACCCGTCGAGCCGGTTCGGCTCGGAGGGCGTCGCGTAGATCTCGACGATGCCGTCCCCATCGACGTCACCGAGCTCGATCTCATGGACGAAGGTGTCCTTCTCGGCATCGATCTCCTCGACCTCGTAGTCCCCGTTCTTCGGACGGATGACCGCGACGACCCCCTGGTCGTGGGTCGCCACGACGATCACGTTCGAGCCGTCCCCGTCGATGTCGCCGACTTCCATGTCGCGGATCCGCGAGAAGCGGCCACCGAAATCCTTCTCCCAGAGCGTCCGGGAAACGAGCTTGCCGCCCTCCTTCTTCCAGAGCTTCACCATCGCCTTCGACCCCCCGGCCGTCAGCAGGCCGATCGACCCGTCCGGGGTTTCATAGGCCATCGCCTTGTGGAAGACGTTGCTGTCCGGGTCGGTCAGCTTCGTGACGACCCACTCGCCCCCGCGCCGCACGACGAATTCGAGTTCCGCGGGAAGGGGAACGGGCATCCCCTCGGCCCCGGGCTCCCGCTCCGCGAAGGCGGAAAGGCCGAGCACCAGGGCCCGGGGCAGATCGTCCGGAAGCGACGGTTTTCCGGTCACGGCCCGGGCGGCCGGCGGGGCAGCCCCCTTCGACGGAGCGGCCGGGGCCGGCGCCGCCGTCTGCGTCTTCGCGCCGCCCCCTTCATCGCCGCAACCGGTCGTGGCCAGCACGAATCCGACGAGGAGACCGAGAACGCCGAGCCCCGGCGACCGGCTCGGGTTCCGATCGGAAATCGGTCGTCGGATCTTCCATACGCGACGAGGCAAGGGACCCACGGGCAGAATCATGGCATTCTCTCCTTCGAACCGGGCCGGACATCCCGCTCGATGTCGGCTTCCGATCGGCACGGTTTGTAGCAATCCCCTTCGGCCCCTGCGCATCGGGCGCCGGGCGTGGTATCCCCTCTGCCGGAACCCGACCGGAGCAGAAGACGGAGCGGGCCCCGATCCCGCATGCAGGCACGCCGCCTCGAGATGACCAGGAAGGACATGCCCGTGACCAAGGGCCCGACGACTGCCGAGAAGCGAGTCCGACAGGGGGAAGGCCATGCGCTCCAGGCCCCTCGGGGCACCCGCGATTTCTATCCCGAGGACATGCGGCGACGCAACTGGCTCTTCGATCTCTTCCGGAAGACCGCCCTCCGCTTCGGCTTCGAGGAAGTCGACGCGCCGATGGTCGAACACGCCGAACTCTTCACCCGCAAGGCCGGCGAGGAGATCGTCGACCAGCTCTACCACTTCGAGCTCCACGGCCGTCATCTGGCACTCCGCCCCGAGATGACGCCCTCGATCGCGCGGATGGTGATCGCGCGCCAGGGGGCGATGCGCTTTCCGATCCGCTGGTTCACGATCACGCAGAACTGGCGCTACGAACGCATGACCCGGGGCCGGCGTCGCGAGCACTATCAATGGAACATGGATGTCTGGGGCGAAAAGGGCGTCGAGGCCGAGGCCGAGCTCCTCTCGGCCATGATGACGGTCTTCGACGCGCTCGGCCTGGCGCGCGGCCAGGTCCGCATCCGCCTGAACAGTCGGGCCCTGCTCGAGGAATCGCTGCGCGAGGGCGTCCTGGCGAGTCGGCCCGGCGTCTTCGAACCCCTCTGCGTCGTCATCGACAAGATCGACAAGATCGGTCCCGAAGCGGTCACGGACCTGTTGCGGGACGAAAAGGGGGAGATCGGCCTCTCTGCGGGGGAAGCGGAACGGGTTCTCGAGATGCTGGGCGTTCGCTCGCTCGACGAGGCGGCCCGCTTCGCGGCCCCGGATTCGAAGGCCCTGGCCGAATTGCGACGTCTCTACGACCTGCTCGACGCCTACGGCATCGCTGACGAGATTCCCTTCGACGCGTCCGTCGTTCGCGGACTCGCCTACTACACGGGGGTCGTCTTCGAGGCCTTCGATGCGGGGGGGACGCTCCGCGCGATTGCCGGCGGCGGCCGATACGATCGGCTCGCCGAGACCCTCGGAGGCCGCCCCGTTCCGGCGGTGGGCTTCGGATTCGGGGATGCCGTGATCGGAGAGCTGCTCGAAGACGAGGGTCTCTGGCCGCGACTCGAGCGGAAGGTCGAAGACGTCGTCTATGCTTTCGGCCCGGATGAGATGGTCGCCGCGATCCGCGTGGCCCGCCGCCTTCGTGAAGCGGGTCGCAGGGTCGAGCTCGCGCCGGGCGGGGCGAAGTTGAAACGCGTGCTCGGTGAAGCGGACCGGAGCGGCGCGGCCCGGGTCCATCTGATCGGTGGAGACGAGCTGGCCCGGGGTGTCGTCAAGGTCAAGGATCTCTCGACCAAGCAGGAACACGAGGAGCCTCTGCCGGCGTCATGAGCGAATGGACTCCCGAACAGAGTTCCGATCTCTACCGCGTCAAGGACTGGGGAGCAGGGTATTTCTCGGTCTCGACCGACGGAACGCTGCTCGTCCATCCGCGGCTCTCGAAGGGGGCCGCGATCGATCTTCCCCGTCTCGCCGGCGAACTCGAACGACGCGGCCTTCGCCGCCCGATCCTGATCCGCTTCTCGGACATCCTCGCGACCAGCATCGAAGGACTCGCGCGCTGTTTCGAGAATGCCATCGCCGAGCACGAGTATCCCGGACGCTGGCGGGGCGTCTATCCGATCAAGGTCAACCAGCAGGCCCAGGTCGTCGAGGAGATCATCGAGTTCGGCGCGCCCTGGGGCGTGGGACTCGAAGCCGGCAGCAAGCCCGAACTGCTCATCGCGCTGGCCCTGCTCGACACCCCGGACGCGCTTCTCATCTGCAACGGCTACAAGGACCGTGCCTATCTCGAAACCGCCCTGCTCGCCCAACGCCTGGGCCGCAATCCGATCATCGTGATCGATCGCTATCGCGAGATCGATCTGGCCGTGAAGGCCGCCGCCGCCCTGGGCATCCGTCCCCGTCTCGGTCTCCGCGCGCGCCTTTCCTCCGTGGGCGCCGGCCGCTGGGTCGAGTCCTCGGGATACGGCTCGAAATTCGGCCTGTCCGCCGACGAGCTCGTCAGCGCCATCGACCGCCTTCGCAGCGAAGACATGCTCGATTGCGTCGAGCTGCTCCATTTCCACATCGGCTCCCAGATCACCACGATCCGGGCACACAAGGAGGCTCTTCGCGAGGCGATGCGGATCTACGTCGGCCTCCATCGCCTCGGAGCGGACTCGCTGCATCTGCTCGATGTCGGTGGCGGGCTCGGCGTCGACTACATCGGCGCCGGAACCGACGATCCGTCTTCGATGAACTATTCGCAACAGGAATACGCCAACGACGTGATCTTCGCCGCGCAACAGACCTGTTCCGAAGCCTCGGTTCCCGCCCCCGACATCATCACGGAATCCGGTCGGGCGATGGTCGCCTACCATTCGATCCTGGTCTTCGACGTGATCGGCGTGAACCGCGACCATTCCCCCCGCGAGCTCGAGCCCTGTGGACCGGCGGACCATTCCGTCCTCCATTCGCTCGCCGAAACGGTCGGGAACATCGCCCTCTCGAATCTTTCCGAGAGCTACCACGACCTGGTCCATGACCGAGACGAAGCGGCTTCGCTCTTTTCCCTCGGCTATCTCGATCTCCAGGGCCGTGCGAAGTCGGAACGACTCTTCCATTCGGGCTGCCTGCGGATCGGCAGGATCCTCGAACAACTCGGTGAAGCTCCCGAGGAATTCGAGGATCTCCAACGCCTGCTCACCGACACGTATTTCGGGAACTTCTCGATCTTCCAATCCGCGCCCGACGCCTGGGCCGTCAAACAGGTCTTCCCGGTCATGCCGATCCATCGTCTGGACGAAGAGCCGACCCGGCGCGGCATCGTCGCCGACCTCACCTGTGACTCCGACGGCAGGATCGACCATTTCATCGGAGACGGGGAAGAACAGCCGACCGTTCGTCTCCACTCGTGGAACGGCGCGCCCTATCTTCTCGCCGTCTTCCTCGTCGGTGCCTATCAGGAGATCCTGGGTGACCTCCACAACCTTTTCGGCGATACCGACGCGGTCCATGTCCGACTGGACGGGAACGAGGGGTATGCCATCGAACACCTCGTCGAAGGAGACGGCGTCACCGAGGTCCTCGCCTACGTCCAATACGACCGCCGCATCCTGACGGAGCGGGTCCGCAAGATGACGGAGCAAGCGCTCCGCCGGGGTCACATCACCTTCGAGGAATCCGCATTGCTGCGAAAGCGTTACGACCAGGGACTCGCGGACTACACCTATCTCCTTCACGACGAGAATTGAAGTCTTGTCCGAGCAACCCAGCTCCCGGAATCCGACCGCCTCCCGATCACCGTCGCGGAAACCGGCGGAGACCTGCCGGATCTATTCCTGGAACGTGAACGGGATCCGCGCGGCTGCCCGGAAGGGTCTCGGAGAATGGATCCGCCGCTCCAGAGCGGAGATCATCGGACTCCAGGAGGTCCGCGCAGGCCTCGACTCGATCCCTCCCGAGATCCTGGATCTGTCCGACTACCAACATCACTACGTCGCCGCCGAGCGCAGGGGTTATTCCGGGGTGGGCCTGCTTTCGCGCCGGAAGCCCGATCGGATCGATACGACCCTCGGTCAGGAACGCTTCGACCGGGAGGGCCGTCTTCAGGTCGCTCGTTTCGGGCGACTCGTCATCGCGAACGGGTATTTCCCGAATGGATCGGGCAAGGACCGCAACAACGATCGCGTTCCCTACAAGCTCGCGTGGTATCGAGCGCTCTTCGATCGCGTCCAGAAATGGCGTCGTGCGGGCTACCGCGTCCTCGTCATGGGCGACTTCAACACGGCGCACAAGGAGATCGATCTCGCCCGCCCCAGGGACAACCGGAAGACTTCGGGGTTCCTTCCCGTGGAATGCGAGGAACTCGACCGCTGGGTCGAGGCCGGCTGGATCGACACCTTTCGGGCCTTCGAGCGCGGACCGGGCCACTACTCCTGGTGGAGCCAGCGATTCGGGGTCCGGGCGAGGAATGTCGGATGGCGAATCGACTACGTTTTCGCGTCCCCCTCGGCGATGCCCTTCATCCACGACGCGTTCATCGAACCGGAGACCCAGGGCTCGGACCATTGCCCGATCGGCGTCGACGTCGACCCGGCCATCTTCTCCTAGCGTCCTGTTCCAGGAGCCGACGTCTTCCAGGCGCGATCGAAGGCAGGCGGACTTCGGGATCAGGACACCGGATCGGGCCGTGGACGGAACAGCCGGTCCGCGACCGCTCCGTTCGGGGCAGATCCCTTCGGATGGACCCAGCAGGAGCGCCTGCCCGATCGGGAATCAATCGGTCTCCCGAACCGCTCCCAGGACTTCCCGCTCGTAGGCCTCGAGGGACGCGAACCGGGCGAAATCTCCTTCGAGAAAGCCTCGGGAGGGCAGACAATTCGCGTTGGTCCGCGCCTGAAGCTGCCGCACCCAGGCGGTCAGCGCGGAAAGCGGGTCGGCTTTCCCCGATTCGAAATCACGGGGATCGAAACGATCGCTCCGACAGCGGATCGATTTCATCGGTTCGTCATCACCAATCGATCCGTTGAGGATGAAATCGATCACGAGGACCGGTCGGGCGCCGAGTCCCTGGACCGCCGCCATCGCCATCGTCTGGATCCGGCCGAAGGGGAGCCTCGACTTTCCCCGGGGCGCCGCATCGACCTCGATCCAGTCTTCGCCCATCGAGATCGGAACCGCATCGAGTGCCTTCAGTTGGCGCAGCTCCAGTGCCGGTTCGGATGCTGCCGTCGATACCGGAGGCGCTTCGAAGATCTTCGTCCGCTGATCGAAGACCGCTGTCGTCGTCCGGTCTCCCGATGGGCCGTCCAGCCCTTCCTCACCCGCGACCGTTCCAATGATGGGGCTCGTGAGTTCATCCGTCTCATCGATCATCGGGGTCAGATCGGAATCGGTCTCGTCGGGATCCGAACCGAGCAGGTCGTGTCCGCCGCTTCCGAGGCCGAAATCGAAGCCGTCTGCCGATGTCTCCAGGTCCGCGACGCCGAGAATGCTTTCCTCTTCGAAATCATCGTCGAGCAGACCGATCTCATGGGGAACCGGATCGGAGTCCGTCGCCTCGGAACCGCTCCAATGGGAAAGCACGTCGCCCGAAGACCCGGCCGCGAAGGTCACCGTGTCGCCGGGCTCCACCGCCTCATCGGCCAGCGCCTCGGGCGACAGGGCGCCAGCATCGAGGGACTGGGCCATCAAGCTCGCTTCGTTCGGGTCGACCGGTCCGGGATCGGCGGGCTCGACATCCGAATCCATCTCGACGGGAAAGGCCGTGACTTCGATCGACTGGTGTTCCGCCATCACCCGTCGATCGAGCTGGGAACGCGATTCGGGGGGCCTTTCCGTCCCCTGCTCCGGACCGGCCTCGCCATCCGTCGGATCCGTGGCATCCGGGACCGGTTCGTCGCTCGTCGTCGCGACCAGGGCCTCGAGTTCCTGCCGGATCGCGGGCCCGAGGCTCACGTCCTCGAGGGCGATCCCAGCGGCCCGTCGCGCCAGACCGGCATCGAGATCCCGCGCGATCTTGACGACTCTCGTCGCCTGCGCCCCGGAGACGCCGGACTCCAGCGCTCGCCGGAGGGTGAAGAGCGCTTCTCTCGGATGACCCGCATCGAGAAGCGCCTCCCCCAGTCGGACCGCCGCCGTCGCCTCGAGATCCAGATCGCTCTCGATCGCCGCGAGGGGGAACCAGTAGTCGACGGCCCGTTGGACCTCGCCTTTTCGAAGCGTCTGCTTCAGGATCGGAAGGATGGCATCCGCGGCAGCATCGGGCTGGCCCACCTCGACGGCGATCGAGAAGAAGGCTTCCGCGATCTCTTCGTTTCCGGGATCCTCCCGCCAGGCCGCCTGGATGAGATCGAAGGCCTGATAGGGATCGCCGTCGGAGCGGAGACGCGCTGCGCGCGCCACGACGGGATGCGGCCCGCGGCTCTTCTGCTTCGCCGCGAGGGAGCCGACCTTCGATTCGACGTTGGCGAGCCGCAGCCCACCCGACAGCAGCGACCCGAAGCCGACCGCTGCGCAGAGGGTCGCCCAGGGCACGCCATGGGGGTCGTCGATCCAGAATCCACGAACGATGAAGACCTCGGCCGTGATCCACGCGGGCAGGAGGATCCATCCGGGAATCGTGAAGTGGCCGCCCAGACCCCGCACGAAATAGGCTCCGAGGATCGCTCCCGCGAGCCCCGCTGCGCCGCTCCAGGGAATGCCCGTCGACGCATCGAGGAAGCGATAGGCCTCCGCCGTCGCGGGCACGACCACGAGTGCGAAGAGCAGGAAGATCGGAGAACCCCATGCGAGCTCGAGCGCGGTGCCCGCGATCAACAGGACGAGGACGGAAAGAACGACGCCCGCCCGCTGTTCACCGACGAAGGCATGGATGAAATAGTTCCTTCCAGGCGACCGCTCGTCGAGGACGCCGAAACGCCACGCCGGATCGCTCTGGACGCGAAGCGAGTAGGCCTGATCGAGCATGCGGTCGAGACGGGCCTGGGATCTCGCGAGCATGCGGGGTGGCAGACGCACGCCCCCTGTCGACCCGGAGGCGGCCGACGCCGAGCGCATCTCGGCCAGCCAACCCGGATCGAGAATCAGTTCGCCGAGACGGTCGACTTCGAGGCGTGGATTGCGAACGAGGAAATCACGCGCTTGCTTCCGGGCGGCTTCGAATCGCGCGCCCGCTTCGCCCCGGTCTCCCTGGATCGACAGGGGCACGGCGACGATCGCCAAGGCGAGAAGCAGACTCACGATCGGGAATCTTCGCAGCCAGCTCAAATCGTCCGTCTCCCAGGCTCGGGCGGAACTCGAGCCCGGGACCCCATGCCGCAGGCTCATCCTCTAAACGGATGGATGGCGTGCTCGCCT
>DRKE01000344.1 GCA_011051925.1 Deltaproteobacteria bacterium | reverse complement strand
TTCCATCATCAATGGGAACCGGACGTACTGCGCGTCGAGCCGGAATTCGCGGACGAAGTGATCGCGGCGCTCGAGGCACGGGGCCATGTCGTCGAGCGGAGTCCGCGCCCCTGGTCGGCCGCCGAGGTGATCGTGATCGATCCGAAGACCGGGCGCGCCCTGGGCGGTTCCGATCCCCGGACCGATGGGGCGGCGGTCGGGGTGGATCGGATCGATCCGCGTGGGGAAGCGCGCTAGACCGGCGGTTCCTCGCTGGCCCGGGAGCCCCGGGCTCCGCGCCCGGTCCCGGCCCTGTTCGCCGCATCGGGTGCCAGATGCCGACGGAGCCCGGCCGGACCTCGGACGACGGATGCCCGGCCGATCGACTATGGATGAACGCTGCTGATCGTATGGGCGTCGGGTCGGAACACCCGTTGGGCCACGCGAAGCACGTCTTCGGGTGTGACCCGGGCGAGTTCCTCGGGATAGCGTTCGGAATGGTCCGGGCCGAGACCGTAGATGGAATCGAGCGCGATGTGCGCGGCCCGCGCATGGTTGCGCTGGGAACCGATCGCGAAACTGCCGGTTCCGAAACGGATCGCGTGTTCGAGTTCCTTCGCGCTCGGCACTTCTGAAACGAGCCGATCGATCTCCTCGAAGATCCCGGTCCGGGCGCGTTCGATCTTCTCGGGTGCGGTCGCGATGTAGATCGTGAAGGTGCCGGGTGCGAGGCCTTCCATGTTCGAGGCCGAAACCGTGTAGGCGAGGCTCTGTCGATCACGCAACTCGAGAAAAAGGCGACCGCCCTGGCCGGTCAGCATCTGCGAGATCAATTCGAGGGCAGCCCGATCGGAATCCGCGAGGGTGATCCCGCGAAATCCGACCACGAGATGGGCCTGGGCCCGATTCTTGATCAGCTCGGATTCCCGGATGCCGACGCCCCGCTCCTCCTCGACGGGGAGTGCGAAGCCCGTTTCTGCGGCTCCGAAACCCCCGAAATGGTCTTCGACGAGCCGTGCCACGACCTCGGGATCGATGTCGCCGACGACGGCGATCGCCGAGCGATCGGCTCGCAGCAGTCTCCGCGAATGGGCGACGAGGTCCTCCGCGGAAAAAGTGGCGACGGACTCGGGCTCCCCGAGGATCGTCAGGCGGTAGGGATGCCGTTCGAACTCCGTTCTCGCGAAGAGCCGGAAGGCTTGTTGGCCGAGCTGGTCCTCGCGCCGCCCGAGCGCCGCGAGGGTCTCCCGTCGTTCGCGCTCGATCTCTTCCGGGTCGAGGCGCGGATCGAGAACGGCCTCGGAAAAAAGACCGAAGGCCGCTTCGAGACTCTCGCTCAGGCAATCGAGGGTGATGCCGATCGAGTTCCGGCCGGAATAGCCATCGATGTCGGCGGCCAACGCTTCCGCCTCTTCGGCAAAGCGCGCCGCGGTTCGCGTGCGGGTTCCCCGCGTCCACATGGCAGCGAGAAACCGGCTGAGGCCAGACCGCGACCCATCCTCCGAGAGCAGGCCGCCCAGGCTGGCCAGGCGGACCGAGACGACGGGGACCTCCGGCCGGCGAAGGACATGCAGATCGAGCCCGCTCGGAAGGCGCGCGTCGAGGCGTTCACCGGCGCCATCCGCTGCAGGCCGCATCGGACCGAAGCGCAGCCGGCCGATCCCTTTCGTATTCCGGCAACTGCTCGCGCCGGCCTTCGAAGGCGCCTGGATCTCCTCCTCGCAGGCGGGCTCTGCGATTCCCCTCCCGGGTGACGCGCCGCTCGACCTGGAGGCGGCGACCACCCCGGCTTCGACGGCCCGGGCGAAAGCCGCCTCGTCGAGCTTTTCGTCGGTCGATTCGGGGAGCAGCGCGGCGAGGGTCAGGGCCTCCGGCTTCAGGTATTCCCGTGCCACCCGCAGGAGATCGTCGGGCGTGGCCGACCGGAGGGTTTCGAGGGCCCGGGCCTCATGGTGCCAGCCACCGCCGATGGCTTCGAAGCTGCCGATCTTCGACGCGACCCCCGACACGCTCTCGCGGTCGAACTGCTCGCTCGCCAGGAAGTTGATCCGCGCACGTTCGAGTTCCTCGTCCGAGACCGGCTCGAAGCGCAGCCGGTTCGTTTCTTCGACGATCCGGCGGGTCGCCTCGAGGAC
Source organism: Deltaproteobacteria bacterium (assembly GCA_011051925.1). Lineage (GTDB taxonomy): Bacteria > Myxococcota_A > UBA9160 > UBA9160 > UBA4427 > UBA4427. The sequence continues at coordinate 7,136 of DRKE01000344.1, read as the reverse complement.
GCGCTTCGCGTCGGTCTCGAAGCTGATGCTGAAGAGTCCCCGGTCGAGAGGCGTATAGGCACCGGCATCGATGCGATCGACGAGCGCCTCGCCTTCCCGGATCCGCTGGATCAGCCGGCTCGAATCGCATTCGCCGAGGACGTAGGCCAGCAGATCGAGATGGGTGGCATCGCGATCCCGAAACGAGCAGGCCGGCCACGAAAGATCGACCCGATGGCCCTCGAAGGGCCTTCGCAGGACACGGACGCGAAGTGCATCGGGAGCGGGTTCGTCGCGTCGCTTGCGCCGGGTCTTTCCGCTTTTCGCGGAGGCCCAGAGTCTCTCGATCTCGTCGGCGACCTCCTCCGAATCGAAGTCGCCGACGGCGACGACCAGCATGTTGTCCGGTGTATACCACCGCTCGAAGAAACTTCGGACCTGCGCGCGATCGAAGCGGGCCACGTTGGACGCGGGACCGAGGATCGGCAGTCCGTAGGGGTGGGAGGGGAAGGATTCGTGAAAGGCGAGTTCGCCCAACACGTGGGCGGGGGTATCGTCCGAGCGCCGGATCTCCTCGAGAACCACTTCGCGCTCCCGTGCGATCTCGTCCGCGTCGAAGATCGAGTCGCGGACCGCGTCGGTCAGCACGTCGAGTCCCTCGCGCCAGGCATGGGCGGGCAGGGTCGCGTGATAGACCGTCGAGTCGAAGGAGGTATAGGCGTTGATATGGCCACCGAGCCCCTCGACCTCGCCCGCGATCTCCCCCACGGCGCGTCGCCCGGTTCCCTTGAAGAGCATGTGTTCGTGGAAATGGGCGAGACCCTCTTCGCCGGGCCGCTCGTCGGCGGATCCGACGTGGGCCCAGATCTGCAGTTCGACGACGGGCGAGCGATGGCTCTCCCGCAACAGGATCGTCAGGCCGTTGGACAGGGTCCGATGGGTCGTTTTCATTTCGTGGGGATTCAAGGCGCGACGAGAGTACAGAAGGCGCCTGCCGCTCGCTTGCATGGCCCCCCGATTCCTCGCGCCGTTTCGCGGCACAGAGATCGGACCCGAGGCGCGTGCATCACGACGGAAGAGGGATTGGGATAGGCTCCTGGCTCGATCGACGGCCGAGCCGGGAGTGGAGATGACCCCGAACGCAGATGGCGATGGCGCCCGAACCGGAGGGGATGTGGCGGGCAAGGAGCACGGCGGGGCGAGCTTCGACGACGGGCGGGTCGGGGTCTATGTCCATCTTCCCTTCTGTGAACGCATCTGTCCCTATTGCGATTTCGCGGTCGTCCCGGCGAAGGCGTTCGATCGCGAACTCGAGACCCGGTACGTTGCCGCGCTGCGGCGGGAACTCGAGGCGCGCAGCCGGGATTTCGGCGGGCGACCGCTCGCGAGCCTCTATTTCGGGGGAGGGACGCCTTCGCTTTTCCGGCCCGACTCGATCGCTCGGTTGATCGAAGCCGTCGAGAGGGCGTTTCCGCCGACCGGCCGCCGGGAAGAGCCCATCGAGATCACCCTTGAACTCAATCCCGGTACGCTCGAACTCGCACGCCTGCCCGCCTTCCGGGACGCGGGGATCGATCGGCTTTCGATCGGAATCCAGTCCTTCGACGACGGCCTGCTGAAACGCCTCGGGCGGGCGCATCGCGCGATCCTGGCTCGTCGGGCGCTCGAGGCGGCACGGGCCGCGGGCTTCGACAATCTCTCGATCGACCTCATCTTCGCCGGACCGGGGCAGACACGAAGCGATCTCGATCGCGATCTCGACGAGGTCCTCCGCTGGGGGCCCGAGCACGTCTCGACCTATGAGTTGACCTTCGAACCCGGGACCCCCTTCGGCCGCGCGCTCGCATCGGGACGCATGAGCGCCTTCGACGAGGAGGTGGCCGCGGACATGATCGGACAGATCGAAGATCGTCTGGGGGCGGCCGGCTTCGAGCGCTACGAGATCTCGAATCATGCGCGGCCGGGATTCCGGTCGCGTCACAACGCCCGCTACTGGAGCCGACAGGCCGTGCTCGGGCTCGGGATGGGGGCCCATTCGACGGAGGCCCGCGCGCCGCGCCATCCCCATGGCGCGAGGCGGGCGAATCCGCGCGTCTTGTCCGATTGGTTCGAGCGGGTCGAGCGCGATCCGGCCCACGTGGGGACGGTCGAGTCGCTGCCGCCCCCCACGGCCCGCGGCGAAGCGGTCTTCCTGGCCCTGCGGCGGCGGGAAGGGCTGGTCGCAACGGATTTCGCGGCCGAGTTCGGCGCCCCGCCCCGGGCGTATTTCGAGTCGGAGATCGCGAGAAACGTCGCTCGCGGCTGGCTCGAGGAGGACGTTCCGGCACCGGGCGATCTTCGCCTGACGGCTGCGGGTCGCCTGCTGGCCGATCGCGTGGCGGCGGATTTCGTTTCCGGAGCGTGAAGCGGAGGGGCCGGCCGGACGATGGAATGCCCGGAATTGACGCTCCCGAAGGGGGGGGGTATAGGTGACCCTTCGAAATCATCGAGGTTCCCATGTCGGGCCCAAGACGTCGTGCCAAGCCCAAGTCGGTCAGACCGAGAATCCATGGGCCGAGCCTCGAAACCGAGCTGAGCGAGCGCCAGGCCATGGTCCTGCGCGCCTTGGTGGCGGCCTTCGTCGGGCAGGCCGGGCCGGTCTCTTCCCAGCGGCTCGCGCTGCTGATGCCGGTTCCGCTCTCTTCGGCGAGCATCCGGAATACCCTGGCCGAACTCCATGAGGCCGGCCTGATCGCCAAGGCACACGCCTCCGCCGGCCGTGTTCCGACCGAGCGGGGGCTGCGCGTCTTCATCAACGATCTGCTCGAGCTCGCCGACCTGGGCCCCCATCGGCAGCGCCTGCTGGATCGGGCCCTCGAGGGGGTCGACGCCGCCGAGACGCCCCGCCATGCCTCGCACCTGCTGTCGGAACACACCCGTCAGCTCGGCTTCGTCCTGGCGCCCCAGGTCGAATACCAGCGGCTGCGCACGCTGCATCTCATCCCGATCAGCTCGGAACGCATCCTCGTCGTTCTCATCGCCGAGAATGGCGGCATCATCGAGCGGATCCTCGACGGAACCGAGCCGATCCCCCGGAGAGAGCTCGAGGCGATCGGGGGGCTGCTGGCCGAGCGGGTCGCGGGCCGCACCCTGCTCGGTCTGAGGGCCGTGCTCGAGTCCGAGCGGGACCGTCTTCGCGGAGAGGCGGACGATCTGCTTCGAAGGGCCTGGTCCCTCGGCCTGGACGCTTGCCAAACCCCGCGAGGTGACGAGGATCTCGTCATCGCGACGCGGCTGGCCTTGCTCGATCAGCCGGAGTTTTCCGACCCGGAGCGGATCCGCGGTCTCTTCTCCGCGCTCGAGACGAACCAGCGCTTGCTGGATCTGCTGCGTCGGATCGCACAGGCCGATCCGGGCGGGACGCGGGTCGGTTTGTCGATGTCACTCGGCGTCGAACTCGGCGAGCCGGCGTTGCGGGACTGTGTCCTGATGGTCGCGCCCTATGGTGTATCGGAGGGCGTATCGGAGGGCGCGTCGGCGAGCGCCGTGGGTGCGATCCGGAAGCGTCGGACGGGCGATCCGGAGGCCGGCTCGGCGGGAAGGGCGTCGCCGGGGAATCGGGCGCTCGGGGTGCTGGGCGTGATCGGGCCCCGGCGGATGGATTACGGGCAGGTGATTCCGCTGGTGAGCTACTGCTCTGAGCTGTTGACGCGGAAGCTCCAGGCCTGAGAGGGCCGCGCGTCAGGGCGCGCGATCGGACAATGGGATTTCGGAGATGAGTGAAATGCACGACGAAGATGCGAACGGACCCGACGAGGGCCCGACGATCGAGGCCAGCTCCGAAATGGAGGAGGCGCTTCGTGAGGCGACCCAGGCGGTCGAGGCGCGACAGACGCCGGGTGGCGATGCGGAAGGCATGCAGCCGGGGGGATCGACCCCCGACAAGATGACGATCGAGCTGCTGTCCCAGGAACTCCAGGACCTGAAGCGTCTCCATGAGGAGAAGCTGAAGGAGTTCGACGAGCAGAGCGAGCAACTTCTCCGCCTCCAGGCGGAATTCGAGAACTTCCGACGCCGCAGCCTCAAGGAAAAGCAGGAGAGCTTCAAGTTCGGCCATCAGAATCTCGTCAAGGATCTTCTTTCGACGGTCGATAATCTGGAACGCGCTCTCGAGCACGGGGCGCAGAACGCGGGGACGGAGATCCAGGGAATCCTCGACGGCGTCGCGCTGGTCCACCGGGAGTTGCTCGGGGCATTGGCCAAACACGGCGTCAAGGAGATCGAGGCCCGGGGCAGGACCTTCGACCCGGCGGAACACGAGGCGATGGGCCAGGTGGCGAGTGCGGAGGTGCCGCCCAACACCGTCCTCGACGTGCTCCAGAAGGGCTACATGATCCACGATCGGATGCTGCGTCCGGCCAGGGTCATCGTCTCTCGAGAGGCCACGCCCGAAGAGGCCGGCTCGGGGGATCGCGAATAGGTCCCGGACTTCCTACTCGCACCGAGTCGGAGAGGCCGGGGCGAGAAGGGTTTGGGGGGACCATGAGCAAGGTCATCGGGATCGATCTCGGCACCACGAACAGTTGTGTGTCGGTCATGATGGACGATCAACCCGAGGTCATCGCGAACTCCGAGGGCGCGCGCACGACGCCGTCGATGGTCGCTTTCACCGAGAGCGGTGAGAAGCTCGTCGGCCAGATCGCCAAGCGCCAGGCGGCCACGAATCCCGACCGCACGATCTTCGCCGTGAAGCGCCTGATCGGTCGCAAGCTCGAAGCCGACGAAGTCCAGGCCTTCGCCAAGGTCGCGCCCTTCAAGATCGTGGCGGCGGAGAACGGCGACGCCTGGGTGGAGATCGACGGCAAGGCCTGCTCGCCCCAGGAAATCGCGGCGATGGTGCTCGCGCGGATGAAGGTGACGGCGCAGGAATTCCTGGGCGAACCCGTCGAACAGGCGGTCATCACCGTTCCCGCCTACTTCAACGATGCCCAGCGACAGGCGACGAAGGAGGCCGGCCGGATCGCCGGGCTCGAGGTGATGCGGATCATCAACGAGCCGACCGCAGCGGCTCTCTCCTACGGCATCGACCAGACCCGCGACCAGAAGATCGCGGTCTTCGATCTCGGGGGCGGCACCTTCGACGTCTCGATCCTCGAGATCGGCGATGGCGTGTTCCAGGTGCTGAGCACGAACGGCGACACGTTTCTCGGTGGCGAGGACTTCGACAACCTGATCGTCGAATCCCTGGCCGCCTCGTTCGAGAAGGAGAACGGCATCGATCTGCGCGGCGATCCGATGGCCCTCCAACGCTTGAAGGAGGCCGCGGAGCGGGCGAAGCAGGAGCTTTCCTCGGCCATGGAGACCGATATCAACCTTCCCTTCATCTGTGCCGACGACGACGGGCCGAAGCATCTCGTCCATTCGATGACGCGCGATGAACTCGAGACCCTGGTCGGAGACCTCGTGGCGCGTCTCGACGAGCCCTGTCGGATCGCCCTCGAAGACGCCGGCCTTTCGGCGAGCGAGATCGACGAGGTCGTTCTCGTGGGGGGCATGACGCGGATGCCCCGGGTCCAGGCCCGGGTGGAGGAGATCTTCTCGAAACCGGCGATGAAGGGCGTGAATCCCGACGAAGTGGTTTCGGCGGGGGCGGCGATCCAAGGCGGCGTACTGACGGGTGAAGTCGAAGAGGTGTTGCTGCTCGATGTCACGCCGCTTTCCCTGGGTGTCGAAACCCAGGGCGGGGTCGCGACGAAGATCCTCGAGAAGAACACGACGATTCCCTGCACCAAGAGCCAGATCTTCTCCACGACCGAGGACCATCAGGACGTCGTCCGGATCCATGTCCTGCAGGGCGAGCGGGAGATGGCCGAGGACAACATGACCCTCGGCCGCTTCGAACTCGTCGGCATCCCGCCCGCTCCTCGGGGCGTTCCGCAGATCGAAGTGACGTTCGCCATCGATACGGACGGCGTCGTCAACGTCTCGGCGAAGGATCTGGGGACCGGACGGAGCCAGGGAATCGAGGTCACCGCTTCGAGTGGGCTCAGCGAAGAGGAGGTCGAGCGGCTCGTCGCAGAGGCCGAGGGGAATGCGGTCGCCGACAAGGCGCTGCGATCCCTGATCGAGACCCAGAACAAGGCCGACGCGTTGATGTATTCGGCGGCCAAGACCCTCGAAGAATTCGCCGAGGACATCGACGAGACCGATCGGGAAGCCGTCTCGGCCCAGATCGAGGCGACCCGGGCACTGATGGGCGGCGAGGATCCTGCAGCCCTCGAGGCGGCGATCGCGGAATTGTCGCGTCTCAGCTATGGCTTGACGGAGCGGCTCTACTCGGCGCTCGGAGGGCAGGACGAGGACCCGGACGCGGAGTCCGGCGGCGACTGAATCGCCTCCACTTGACAAGGCCGGGCCGGTGACGAGGGTTCGCCGGTTGTGACCCGCAGGGAGCGGATGAGGGGACCGGTTTGAGCAAGCGCGACTTTTACGAGGTTCTGGGCGTCGAGCGGGGCGTTTCGGAATCCGAGCTGAAGAAGGCCTACCGGAAACTGGCCCTCGAATGCCATCCCGATCGGAATCCCGGCGATACGGCGGCTGAAGAGCGTTTCAAGCTCGTTTCCGAAGCGTATGCCGTGCTGTCCGACGCCGAAAAGCGCGCCCGCTACGACCGTTTCGGCCATGCGGGGCTGGGCGGGGCGGCCGGGGGCGGCCCGGGAGGGGCGGATTTCGGCGACCTGGGGAATTTCGGCGACCTCTTCAACGACCTCTTCGGCGACATCTTCGGGGGACAGGGCGGCCGCGGCGGAAGTCGGCGGGGCCGGGGGCAGCGGGGCGCGGATCTCCGGTACAACCTCGAGATCGATCTCGTGGACGTGCTGCACGGTTGTGAGCCGAGCATCAAGATCCCGAAGATGAAGCGCTGCGAGTCCTGCGCGGGATCCGGAGCGGCCGAAGGGTCGAAGCCCGTCCGCTGCGACCGCTGCCAGGGCTCGGGCCAGCTCGTCTTCCAGCAGGGATTCTTCCGGGTCAATCGGCCCTGCGATCGGTGTGGTGGCGCCGGGGAGATCATCGAGAACCCCTGTCCCCGATGCCGGGGCGCCGGCCGGGTCGAGGGCCAGCAGACGATCCATCTCAAGGTGCCGCCGGGCGTCGAGGACGGAGCCCGACTGCGCGTC
>DRKE01000343.1 GCA_011051925.1 Deltaproteobacteria bacterium | reverse complement strand
CTTCTTCACGACCCGTTCGGAGCAGGGCGGAACGGGGCTCGGGCTGGCTTCGGTCCTCGATTTCGTCGAATCCATGGGCGGGGCGGTCCGGGTCGAGAGTCCGCCACGAAAGGGAACGGCCTTCCATCTCTACCTTCCGGTTCGCATCCCGGCCGCTGTCCCGACCGGCCCTCCGGATCCGCTTTCCGACTGACGACACCCTTGCGCGGGGCCCGGGGCGGGCCACGCAAAGGCCACTCGGGGTTTTTCGAGGCGACCCGACCGTTCGGCCCCTCGCGTCGGGCAGGAGTCGGGCCGGGTTCGTCTCCCCGCTCTTCTTCCCGCCATCCGATCGGTTACGTTTCCGGGCAACGCCCGCCCGAGGAGGTTGGATGCGCGAGTGGCTCTACGATGTGTTTCGCGAACGTCCCTGGTGGATGAGCGCGATCATGGTTTTCTGCGCCTTCATGGCCTTCGTCTACATGCCCTGGGACCTCTTCATGAAGCCCGTGGCGCAGGACGAAGAGGTCTGGTTCGGCATCGTCTTCCGCGGGTCCTGGGCGAAGCTGATGGCGCTTCCCCATTGGTTCGTCTACGCCGCCGCGGTCTACGGGTTTCGTCGTCGGCGCCCGTGGATGGCGTTCTGGGCGCCGGCCTATGTCGCGCAGGTGGCCTTCAGCATGTTCGTCTGGCGAGCGGCCCAGACGGGCGGACTCGCCGGACTCTTCGTGGGGCTCTTTCCGGCGCTCCCCTTCATCGCCCTGGCGGTCGCGTTCTGGAACGCGCGGGACTATTTCGCGCCGCGCCCCCTCGCCCTGGTCACGCGTTTCGGGCCATGGGCCCTCGTGACCGGCGCATCCTCGGGAATCGGTGCCTCGCTCGCGCGGCAGATCGCGCGGGATGGGATGAACGTCGTTCTCAGCGCGCGGCGGGAGGAACGGCTCGCGACCCTCGCCGCGGATCTCGAACGGGAATGCGGAGTCGAGACCCGGGTCGTCGTGGCGGATCTGTCGGAACGCAGCGGGCAGGCTGCGCTCCTCGAAGGCGTCCGGGATCTCGAGATCGGATTGCTCGTCAACAACGCCGGCCTCGGCTGCATCGGCCGCTTCGACCTCGTCGATGGCGAGCAGCTGCGCCGGCTGGTGACGGTCAACTGCGAAGCACCCGTCGTGCTCACCCATGCCCTCGTGCAGGGCATGCGCGAACGGGGTCGGGGCGGGATCCTCTTCACCGGCTCGGTGGCGGGCCACATCCCCCTTCCCCTGCACGCGGTCTACTCGGCGACCAAGGCTTTCGACCTCTTCCTCGGCGAAGCGCTCTGGGGAGAACTGCGGGCCAGCAACATCGACGTCGTGGTTCTCGAGCCGGGCTCGACGGAAACGGAGTTCCAGGAAGTCGCCGGCGAGATCGCCCATTCGGGACACGACGCCGACGAGGTCGCGCGGGTCGGTCTGGCCGCCCTGGGTCAGCAGCCGTCCGTCGTCGTGGGTTGGATGAACTGGATCCGGGCGAACGTGGCGAGCCGGCTGTTGACCCGTCCGATCGCGGCCCATGTCGCCCATTCCGTGATGGCAAAGCAGACACCCGAGGATCTTCTCTAGATGGCGCGTCGTTATTGGCTGATGAAATCGGAGCCCTTCAAGTACGCCTGGGAGGACCTGCTTCGGGACGGGCGGACCTACTGGGATGGTGTTCGCAACTACGAGGCCCGGAACCATCTCGCTTCGATGAAGGAAGGCGACCTCGCCTTCTTCTACCACTCGAACAAGGGCAAGGAGATCGTGGGCATCGTCGAGATCGTCTCGGCGCCCTATCCCGATCCGACGACCGAAGACGATCGCTGGGTCGTGGTCGATGTCGTCCCCCGGGTCGCCTTCACGGAACCGGTTTCCCTGGCGACGATCAAGCAGGACCCCGCGCTCGAGGATTTCCAGCTCGTCCGCCGGAGCCGCTTGTCGGTCATCCCCGTCACGCCCGCGGAATTCCGCCATGTCGCGAAGCTCGGCAGGACGAAGATCCCGCCGGAATCGAGCAGCGTGGCAGGACGAGCCGGAAAACGGAAGGGCTCGGAGGGGAAGCCGGCAGGAAGAAAGCCGGCTGGGGCGCCCGGCGGGAAACGGACGAGATCATCGCAGGGTCGCGCATGAGGATTCGTCGTCGGTCGATGGGCGGGACGGCCGCCGGGCTCCTGGCGATCGCGCCGATCGCGTTCGGCCTGTCCGGCTGTGCGGGCGGAATCATGCCGGGAACTTCCGGGGCGCCGGTGGAGGAGGTGGAAGGGTCGACAGCCGGAGCCGCGGCCGAACCGATGACCCAGGCGAGGATGGAGGCGCTCTTCGCCGAGGAGGTCGACGCGATCGTGGGCCCGCCCGGGGCGATCCAGACCCGCGTCGACGGGATCGACGTCTACCTGATCTCCGACCCCGGGAACGATCGCATGCGGATCATCGCGCCGATTGCCCGCGTCGAAGGACTCGATCCCCGGATCTACCCGATCCTGCTTCGCGCGAATTTCCAGACCACACGCGATGCACGTTATGCGATCTCGAATGGCGTGGTCTATGCAGCCTTCCTGCACCCGATCTCGTCGCTTTCGCCGGAACTCCTCCGCTCCGCCTTCAGCCAGGTCGTGAGCCTCGCGAAAGCCTTCGGATCGCGCCGAGCCGGCGCTGGAAACCGCTCCGGGCGCTGATGGATCAGGATCGCGCCGTTCCGAGGGCGGCGAGCGCGTCGGCGTATTCGTTCCAGCGGGCACCCTCATGGGCGCGAATCCATTCGAGGCGGATGCGGGGCTTGGCGCGCGACAGGGCGAGCAGTTCCTGGACGAGTTCGAGATTCTTGATCGGACCGCCCTTGCGTTTCCAGCCCCGTTTCTCCCAGCCGGGTGCCCAGAGCGTGATCGTCTTGACACAGAGTTGACTGTCGGAATACACGACGAGGTCGCGATCGGCAGGCAGCGCCTTGAACGCCTCGATCAGCGCCATCAACTCCATGCGGTTGTTCGTCGTATCGGGATCCCGGCCGTGACCCTGGTCGAGGATCTCTCCGTTCTCCACCCAGACCCATCCCCAGCCGCCCGGACCGGGATTCGGCTCGCACGAACCGTCGGTGAAGACGCCGGTTTCGGGCCCGCCGAACTGGGTTTCGAGGACTTCTTCGGGGGTCATCTGCTTCGTCGCACGTTTTGCCAAGGTCGGGGTGGCTCCGGGTCGGGGTTCGAGGGTTGGCGGAAGAATCGGAACCGGCGCGGGATCCAGTCGCCCCGCCGCTCGGGGTTCAGGCGCTGGTCCGAAAATAGATGACATCGCCGTCCTGGACGACGTAGTCCTTTCCTTCGACCTGCATCGCCCCCTTCGCCTTGGCACCTGCCTCGCCCTTCGACTCGACGTAGGTCTCGAAGGGAATGACCTCGGCGCGGATGAAATGCTTCTCGAAATCCGAATGGATCTCCCCGGCGGCCTGGGGCGCGGCCGTTCCCTTGCGGACGGTCCAGGCCCGGATCTCCTGGGGGCCGGCCGTGAAGAACGTGATCAGCTCGAGAAGTCCATAGGCGGCCCGGATCAACCGATGCAGGCCGGGTTCGTCGATTCCGAGATCCGCCAGGAATTCGCGCTTGTCCTCGTCCTCGAGTTCCGAGAGCTCCGCTTCGACCTTGCCGCAGATGCGCACGACCTCGGCGCCATGGGTCCGGGCGAAGGCTTCGAGCGCTTCGCTGTGGGCATTGCCCGTGGCGAGACTCTCCTCGTCCACGTTGGCGACGTAGAGGATCGGCTTGGCCGTGAGAAGATGCGCCTCGTCGAAGGCCGGACGCAGGACGTCGGGAACCTCGAAGGCGCGTGCGGGCTTTCCCTCGGAGAGATGTTCGTGGAGGGCCTCGAAGAATCCGAGTTCGGCGCGGGCCGTCTTGTCTCCGGATTTCGCGACCCGGCGGACCCGATCGATCCGCTTCGCGACCGTCTCGAGATCGGCCAGGCCGAGCTCGATCTCGATCGTTTCGGCGTCGCGGACGGGGTCGGTCGATCCATCGACGTGGACGACGTTCTCGTCGTCGAAACAGCGTACGACGTGGATGATCGCATTGGTCTCGCGAATATTGCCGAGGAACTGGTTGCCGAGGCCTTCGCCCTGGGCGGCGCCCTTGACCAGCCCGGCGATATCGACGAACTCGACCGTCGTCGGAACCACGGATTTCGAGTGGACGATCTCCTGGAGCCGGTCCAGGCGGGTGTCGGGGACGACGACGACTCCCGTATTCGGTTCGATCGTACAGAAAGGATAGTTCTCGGCCTGGATGCCCGCGGCGGTCAGCGCATTGAAGATCGTGCTCTTTCCGACGTTGGGGAGGCCGACGATGCCGCAAGTGAGTGCCATGGGGGCCGCATGTTCCCGAATCCATGACGATCTGTCATGTCCCGTGCGTCGAGACGGGAACAGCGAGGTCTCCTGTCGCGGGATCGACCTCGGCGCGCCGGGAGGAACCGCTGGAGATCGATCTGGAAAAAGATCATATCTGACGGGACGTTAGTTTGGCTGGCGACGCATTTTGGTCTGGCCGGGAACGCATGGGCTGTGACATATTCGGGAAGGGAAAAGGAGTGGGGGCGACGGCCCGAGGTACCGTCGCCTTGAACTGATCAGCGTAGAAGGGAGTCCAGG
>DRKE01000342.1 GCA_011051925.1 Deltaproteobacteria bacterium | reverse complement strand
CGCTCGTATCGGCCGGGCCGGCGGAGCGCGATGCCCATGCCCTGGAAATCGTCGCCGGGTTCGAGACAACCGAAGGGAAGCTCGCTGGAAATCGCCTCGGCGTTTTCGTGGCCGAGTTCCTGGGCGGCAAAGACATCGACCCGGTTCTCGCGGATGAGCTCGATCAGCCCCTCCGGATCGGCCCGGCCCCACCAGAGATTCCCGGAAAACACGCGAATCGAAGCCGCCAAGCCCTCTGCCTCCTTGATTCGCCACGATCGAGCGCTGGCTCGCGCGGCCCCGGGATCGCTGCCCTCCGCCCTCGCCATCAAGCGCTTCTATCGACCGTCGGCCGGTTCCGATCAAGCCCTGCCGAGCCCGATCGCCGTTTCCCGTCGAGGTCGGGCGGAAGCGGCCTACCCCGTCCGCCCCCAGCCCCGACCGACCACGCCCACACCGCACAGGGCACGTCTCGGAATCCCGGAGCTTCGGCACGGTCCAACGAGAAGACCCGCAGCGCCTCCTTCAGTTCCCGCCAGAACGGAAACGGAACCCGCTTCCTGCGGCGACCTCTTCCGACCCGGCTCGGCCGGCTTGCCGGGATCCGACCGATGACCTGCACATGGGCTGCCCCACCCCGGCCCCACCGTGTGCCGATCGGTGGGGACAGGCAGGCCCCGGACAGGCCTGCAATACCCGCATATGCCGTTTCAGGCCGCACTCTGCCCCTCTCCGACCCACCCCCGCCCACCTCGTTCCCTCTGCCCCCACCTTCGACCCCCAGGCGGCGCCTGGCCCGTGGCCCGCGGAAAGCGGGTTTTCCGTGCCGACCGGGAACCTTTTCGCCTCTCGTTCCCCTTTGGTCCGGCGCCCCACGACGGCCTCGAAGGGCGGACCCTTCGATCCACGAACGAAGGAAGAAAAAAAGAAAGGAAGACCCCACCATGAAGGAGATCACGATCATCGGAGCTGGCATCGCCGGCCTCGTCGCCGCCATCCACATCGCCGAAGAGGGGGGCCCCGCCCTTCTGCTGGAAGCGGGTTCCCGCCCGGGCGGACGAGCACGAACCGACGAGGGCCCCTACCACGCGAATCTCGGCCCCCATGCCCTCTACCATGGGTCGTTTTCCGATTGGCTCCAGCAGAAGGGGCTCTGCCCGCCGATCAGGCCGCCCCGGAAATCGGCCTTCAAGATCGTGCGCGACGACCGGGTCCGCCTCCTGCCCCTGGCGCTCCTTGCGATGTTGCGAACCCTGAAACGCGAAGCGCCGATCGATCTCGACTACCGCACCTGGGCCCGTCGCCACATGAGCGCGCGCGGTGTCGAGGCCGCCATCGGATTCGCTTCGCTCCCGACCTTTCATGGGGATCCGGGGGCCCTCTCGGCCGCCTTCGTCCACGAACGGCTCCAACGGAGCTTCACGAATCCGAGCGTGAGCTACCCGACGGGAGGATTCGGCGCGATCATCCGCAGACTCGAAGAGCATGCACGCGCCCTTGGCGTCCGGATCGAGACGGGCGAGAAATGCTCGCGCCTGCCCGACGGACCGGTCATCGTGGCGACCGACCTTCGAACGGCACGCCGCCTCCTCCGGGACGACACGATCGACTGGCCGGCCCCGCGCACGGCGATGTTCGATCTCGCCCTCCGAACGAAGAAGCGGGACCGGACGGCCGTCCTGGATGTGGATCGAGGGGTCTACCTCTCCGACTACAGCGCCTATGACGAGACGCTCGCGCCCGAGGGCGAGCATCTCTATCAATGCTGCGCGGGACTCCGCGAGGGCGAGGAGTTGATCTCGGGACTCGACCGCATCCGATCGGTCCTCGACATCGCGATTCCCGATTGGCGAAAGCGCGTCACGTGGAAGCGCCAGGGGCTCTCGGAAGGGGCCGGTGCGGCCGACCCCCCCGGCACGTCCTGGCGGGATCGACCCCGCGTCGACCGGGGCGATGACCACTGGCTGGCGGGCGATCGGACGTCGGCACCGGGCCTCCTCTCCGAGGTCGCCTTCGAGAGCGCGCGACGAGCCGCCCAGGCAGCGGTCGACGCCGCGAAGGGCAAGGGGCTCGTCGCGGTGCCCGGAAGCGGACAGGCCGTGGCTTGATCCACGACGCCGTCGCGACACATCCGATCAACGCTTCGCGAACAGCTCCCGGAGGATGATCGTCTCTTCCCGCCCCGGGCCGACCGAGAGCAGGGTCGCCGGAACCTCGGCCAGCGCCTCGATGCGCTCGACATAACGTCGGGCGTTGTCGGGGAACTGGTCGATCGAGGTCATCGACGTGAGATCCTCCTGCCAGCCGGGAAGCGTCTCGTAGACCGGCTTTGCCCGCTCGGCCTCGGCGAGGGTCATCGGAAAATCCTCGGTGATCTTGCCGTCGATGTCGTAGGCCGTGCAGATCTTCAGCTCCTCGAAGCCGCTCAGGACGTCGAGCTTGTTGATCGCGAGATCGGTCAGACCGTTCACGGTCACGGCCTCGCGCAACAGCACGCCGTCGAGCCAGCCGCAGCGGCGCGGCCGCCCGGTGGTCGCGCCGAATTCGGCCCCGGCCCGCCGGAGTTCCTCGCCGATCGCGTCGTCGAGCTCGGTCGGGAAGGGACCCGAACCCACCCGCGTCGTGTAGGCCTTCGTGATCCCGATGACGCGATCGATCCGGGTCGGACCGATCCCGCTGCCCGTGCAGACGGCCCCGGCCACGCAATTCGAGGACGTGACGAAGGGATAGGTCCCGTGATCGATGTCGAGGAAGGTTCCCTGGGCCCCCTCGAAGAGGATGTTCTTCCCGGCCCGCAGCGAGCGATCGAGAATGCGCCCGGTATGATCGAGATAGGGTTCGAGGGCACGGCCGAACTCGACACATTGTTCGAAGAGCGCACCGACGTCGATCGGCTCCGCTCCATGCAGCCGCGTCAATTCGAAATTCTTCTGCTCGCCGATCGCTTCGAGCTTGTCGCGAAGCGTGTCCGTCTGGCGCAGGTCGGCCACGCGGATCCCCCGACGCGCGACCTTGTCCTCGTAGGCCGGCCCGATGCCGCGACCGGTCGTCCCGATCTTGTCCTTCCCGGCGGCCGTCTCGCGAGCCGCATCGAGGGCGCGGTGCCAGGCCAGGATCACGTGGGCCCGCCCCGAAACGCGCAGGCGGGAGGGATCCTTCAGGATGCCCCGCGCCTTCAGCGCCTCCACCTCCTCGAGCAGGATCGCGGGATCGACGACGACTCCGGGACCGATCAGGTTGATCGATCCGTCGTGCAGGATGCCGGAGGGGACGACGTGGAGGATCGTCGTCTCGCCATCGACCACGAGGGTATGCCCGGCATTGTTGCCCCCCTGGAATCGCGCGACGAGATCCGCCCGTGGCCCCAGCCAATCGACGATCTTGCCTTTTCCTTCATCGCCCCATTGGGCCCCCACGGCTACGACGGTCGACATGACTAGAGCTCCAGGACGCGGACGGCGATCATGTTCTTGGTATCGCGAAGAGCCGACAGGACCTTTTCGCCCGGCTCCTGATCGACGTTGACCAGCATGCAGGCTTCTCCATTGGCTTCGTTCAGGGCCAGCTGCATGCGGGAGATGTTGATGTGGGCATTGCCGAGGATGGTGCCGACCATGCCGACGACCCCCGACTCGTCGTGATTGTGCAGCAGGAGCGTACAGCCCTCGGGAATCGCCTCGAGCATGAAGTCGTCGATCCGGACGATCCTCGGCTGGGACCCGTGGAAGACGGCACCCGCGACCAGCCGGTCGACGACGCCCTTCACCCGGACGGTCACGGTCGAGGCGAAATCCTTGGATCGCGCCATCTTCGATTCGATGACCTTGATGCCGAGTTCCTGGGCGATGTGGGCCGCATTCACCAGGTTCACCCCCTCGCGCACGGGAGAGAGGATCCCCTTCAGGACCGCGATCGTGATGGGCGCGACCTTCAGCTCGGCGACTTCCCCCGCGTATTCGACCTCGACCGTGTCGACACGCCCCTGGGCGAGTTGGCCCTGGAAACGGCCGAGTTTCTCGCCGAGCTCGATGTAGGGACCGACCTCGGACATCTGTTCCGGCGAGACCGACGCCACGTTCAGCGAGTTCCGGACCTCGCCCTTCAGCAGGAAGTCGCGGATCTGCTCCGCCACGGCGATCGCCACGTTGATCTGCGCCTGCTCGGTCGAGGCGCCGAGATGCGGCGTGCAGATCACGTTCGGGTGGTTCACGAGGGGATGATCCGCGGGCGGGGGTTCCTCGACGAAGACATCGAGACCGGCGGACCCGACCTGCCCGGATTCGAGGGCCTCGAGAAGCGCTTCCTCATCGACGATCCCACCCCGCGCCGCATTGATCACCATCAGTCCCGGCCGGGCCTTGGCGAACTCGTCGCGACCGAGGATGCCGGTCGTGTCCTTCGTCCT
>DRKE01000341.1 GCA_011051925.1 Deltaproteobacteria bacterium | reverse complement strand
TCACCGAATTGACGAAGAGATCGCGATTGCGGAGCGCATCGAGAAACTCGTTCGTCGCGAAATCCGAATCACCGAAGACGACGAGGCGCCCGGGCTTCGCCTCGGCATCGGACCCGTCGGCGCTGGGATCCTGACCCGACGCGTCGTCCGGCTCGCCCGGCTCCGTTTCCCTCGCCACCCGCGGCGTTCCCGCGACCGCGATCGGAACCGGTCCGGGCAGGTCTTCCGGCCCGAATTCAGCCCGGCCCGTGTTTCGCCAGGCATCGAGGTCGCGCTCCGCCCAGGATTCCCGCCCGGTCTTGACCAGGACCGTGTAGTTGCCCGTCGCCCTGGGATCGGGCTGGACGCTTCGCACCATCGGAAAGAGCGTCGGTTCACGCAGTCGTTTCGTAATCGGATGATGGCCGTCATACTCGCCGGCAAGCGGCGTCGTCGCCTGTCCGAAGACCGCGAGCGCGCGATCCACCACGACGTCGTCCCCGAGCTCGACCCCCCAATTCCGCAGCAGGCCGTTGAGATTGGTCCGGGCACGCGGGTCGATCGCGACGAAGAGCGCCCCTCCTCGTTCGGCATAGCGTTCCAGCGCCTGGAGCTCCGCGTCGAGCAGCGGCCGGGTCGGACCGGCAATGACGACGGCGGAAGCGTCTTCGGGGATGTCCTGCATCGTGGCGAGGATCAGGCTTTCGACCTCGTAGGTCTCGTTCACGAGCGCATCGGCCGCACGTCCCCAGGAATCGGGACCGCTCGCGAATCCCTGCTCCCGGGGCTCGGCCGACTCGATCTCGCGTTCGTTGTGGCCTGCCAGGAAATAGACCTTCTTGCCCGTGCTCTTGACGAGCTTGAGGAGTGCGTTGGTGATCGCCGGCTCGGAGAACTCGGTCAGGGTGGTCGCTTCTCCTGAAGAAAGCGAGATCCGCACGACTCCCTTCGCGAGATCCTCGGTCGAAAGGCCGAGCTCCTGGACGAGACCGGGCGCCGAATTGGGATCGACGAACGAGAGATCGATCTTGTCGCTCGCATAGGCATAGCGGTCGAGCAGATCCCGGACGGCCGGCGCTTCGGATTCCAGGAAGAAGGCCGTGATCGAGACCTTTTCGTCGAGTCCCTCGAGAAGGTCGGTCGTCTGGGCCGAGAGGGTATGGACGCCCGCCTCGCTCAGGTCGAAGCGATGCGAGTACCGAACCGAGAGGAAGCCCAGGAGGCCGAGGATGACGAGACCGAGGACGGTGCTCGCGATCGCGCTCGAACCGTATTTCCCGATCCGCCGACCGCCGCCCGAACGGACCCGTTCCCTGAGAGAATCGAGGCTCATCACCACGGCCGCGCCCAGCAGGAGGATTCCGAGGACAAGGTTGCCGAGGATCCAGTAGGGATCCGTGAAGGGCTGGAGCAGGGCCAGGAGAGCGGAAAGCAGGCCGAATCCGATCCCGACGACCCCCAGGCCCGCAAGGAGTGCTGCGATTCCGGTCATCTATCGCCACCTCGCCGATTCGATCACGGTCTTCGAAAGAAGCAGGAAGGCCGCCGTCGCGATCACGAAATACGCGAGATCCGCGGTGTCGACGAGCCCCTGCAGCATCCGTTCGACGTGGGTTCCCGTCGCCATCCAGCGCACGATCTGGGCGATCGCGGAATCGGTTCCGAGACCACTCCCCGCCATCGAGAGATCGACGATGAAGGGCAGCATCATCCCCAGGATGAGCAGCAGGACGAAGGTCAGGATGAAGGCGATCAACTGATTCCGCGTGACCGAGGAAGCGAAGATCCCGACCGCGACATAGGTCATGCTGACCAGCAGGAGCGAAAGAAGGCCGGTCAGCGTCTTGCCGACCTCGGGTTCGCCGTAGACGAAGAGGATCGCCGGAAAGAAGGCCACGATCGCCGTCATCACGGTCACGAAGCCCATGCCTGCCAGGAATTTCCCGAGTACGATCTCCCAGATCGAAAGCGGGCTCGTCAACAGGAGTTCCTCGGTCCCGTTGGCCTTTTCGCTCGAGACGAGCCCCATCGTCACCGCGGGCAGCAGGAAGAGCACGATCACCCACATCGACCCGATGAAGGGCTCGATCAGGTCGTCATTCAGGTTCATCGACTGGATCTGCTGGAGCATCTGGAATTGCTGGTACTGGATCTGCCGGTCCTGGAACCCGATCAGGCTCGCGAGGAAGAAGGTTCCCGCGATCACGGACCAGAGCGTCAGGACGACGTAGGCGACCGGTGAAAGAAAGAGCGCGCGGAGATCACGCGCGGCGATCGTCCCCGTATGCCTCATGCCGCCTCCTCGGCCTCGTCGCGGGTCATCACCCGCGCGAAGGCCTCCTCGAGGGAAGCACCGCCCGAGGTCAGCTCCGACAGCGACTGGTCGAGCACCTTGCGTCCGCGATTGATCAGGATCACACGCTGACAGATGGCTTCCACCTCGGCGAGGATATGCGTCGAGAGAATCACGGTCTGCCGGCCGGTCGCGGCGAGATCACGGATCACGGCACGGATCTCGCGGATCTGGATCGGATCGAGACCGACGGTCGGCTCGTCGAGGACGAGCACCTTGGGATCATGCACGATCGCCTGGGCCAGCCCGACCCGTTGACGGAAGCCCTTCGAAAGCTGGCGGATCTCACGCCGTCGGACCTCGAGGAGGCCACAACGTTCGAGGGCACGTTCGACCGCCGCGGCGCGCTTCGCGCGGGGCACGTCCTTGATCTTCGAGACGAAATCGAGATAGCTCTCGGGCGTCATCTCCGGATAGAGGGGCGGCGTCTCGGGCAGATATCCGATCGAACGCCTCGCCTCGAGGGCGTCGGAGAAGATGTCGAAGCCGGCGATGCGGACCATGCCATCGGTCGGCGCGATGAACCCGGTCAACATCCGCATCGTCGTCGTCTTGCCCGCCCCGTTCGGCCCCAGGAAGCCGACGACTTCGCCGGGCCCGATCTCGAAGGAGAGGCCCCGCACGGCCTCGTGATCGCCATAGCGTTTGCCCAGCCCCTGGACCGCGATCGCGGGAATCGTCGACCCCGAGCCGCCCTTGCCGGCCTCCGCAGTCTTCATCTCCGTCACTCGGATGCCACCTCCCACTCTCCTTTTCCGTGTGCTCTCGTGCATGCAAGCGTGCATGCGATGGGCACACGCAACCGGTCGGCGCGTGATGCGGCCGATACGAACCTGTCGAGCTCGCCCGACCCCGGTCGCCCCCCTGACGTGCCCGATCGCCGGCCGATGGAGCCCACCCGCGTCGACGGAATCCCGACGGCGGGCGAGTGGAACCGACCGCTTCGACACGGCAGGCAGGAAAGGGGTTCCACGATCGTGCGTGCGACGCGCGGGATTCTACGAATCACGGGCTCCGATGCCAACGGGGGCCCGAGTCGGATACCCTTCGATCCCAGATCGAGGTCCCCTCTCCTGCGTATCGCCATCGTGATCGAACGTTTCGTGCCGGGCACCGGCGGAGTCGAGAATGTAGCGTGGCAAGTTGCCCACGAACTCGCGCGGGTCGGCGAGGACGTGAGCGTGATCACACGCGATGCGGACCCGGCTTTCGTGGCCGATCGATCGCCCCGGTCCCCCCGACTCCATCGCCTGCGCATTCCCGGAGCCTGGCAACCCCTTCGCGTGGCGGCCTTCTCGCATGCGGCCGCCCGGGCCGCCTGCCGGAACGACTTCGACGTCGTCCATGGCTTCAGTCGGACCTGCCATCAGGATCTCTATCGCGCCGGCGGCGGCAGCCATCGCGACTATCTGCAGCGAACGCATTCGCCGGGCGGTGTGCTCCTCCGTCGATTCTCGCCGAGACACCGGATCCTGCTCGCGATCGAAAAGCGCGTCTTCCGGGATCCGGACCAGCGCATCCAATGTGCCTCCCGCCTCGTCGCCGATCGCCTGGTCGAGAAATACGGCGTCGCCCGTGATCGGATCCTGCTCCTGCCGAACGCGGTCGATGCGGAACGCTACGGATCGGCGACCGCCCACGAGACCGGCCGGATCCTCCGCCGTCGACTGGACGGCGACGCCCGGCAGATCTGGCTCCTTCCGGGCTCGGGTTGGCGGCGCAAGGGACTTCCCGTCCTGCTCGAAGCCCTGGCGCGTCTTCGCGAACCGGGCACCCATCTCTGGATCGCCGGCCGCGATTCGCCTCGCCCCTGGCAGACGCTCGCCCGACGGCTCGGCGTCGAGGCGCGCGTGCGATTCCTGGGGCCCCGGAGCGACCTCGAAAACGTCTATGCCGCCGTCGACGGCATGGTCCTCCCCACGCGCTATGACCCCTTCGCCAACGTCACGCTCGAGGCCGCCGCCTCGGGACTTCCGATCGTGACGACGCGAAGCAACGGGGCTTCGGAATGGCTTGCAGAAGAGATCTGTCTTCTCGAGGACCCCAAGAATGCGAAGGAACTCGCCGGTCATCTCCACGCTCTCGCCGCCGATCCCGATCGCAGTGCCGAACTCGGCCGACGCGCGCGCGCGGCCGCTCGCCGATTCGACTGGGCCGGGCACGTACGGATCCTCCGCGACGAATACCGCCGGATCCGGGAACGGAAGAACGCCGTCCGCCGTGGGTTCGCGTCGCGATGACCGGCCCGATCGACTGGCGGGCGGGAGAGCCGGAGTTCCGGCGCCGACTCGAGCGCGACCTCGCCCGGTCCCCCGGAAGCGATGGCCTCCTGCATCAGAACGCAAGGCGAACCGTCCGACGGGTGTCGCTCCGCCCGCCCGATCGCAAGGAAGCCCTGCCGATCCCGGCGATCGTGAAGATCCATCACGGTGCAACGGGGCATCACGCGTTGCGCGAACGGATGAAGGGCTGGATCGATCGATCCCCGGCCGGCCGGGAATGGTCGGCCCTTCAGCGTCTCCATGGGGCGGGTGTCCCCGTGCCCCAGCCCCTCGCCCGGGGACGCCTCTCGAACGGAGACGAAATCCTCGTGATGAGTGATCTCGGCGGCGTCCCCCTGGCCGACGCCTTCCGCCTCGCCTCCCCGGACGAACGCGCCGGGATCCTCCAGGCGATCACCGATGCAGTGGGCCTCCTGCATGCCAGCGGCCATCGACACGGAGACCTCCACCTCGGAAACCTCCAGCTCGTCGGCAGCCGGATCTTCCTGCTCGATCTCCAACGGGTCCGCCCCCTCCGGCACCCCGACGATCGACTCCCCGACCTGGCTGGACTCGAACTCTCGACGGCCCGGGCCGGTTGGACGAGCGCCGAGCGGAAGGCCCTTCGCGACCACTTCGGGACGGATGCGACGATCGGCGGAGCGCTGGTGCCCTTCCTGATCGATCATGTCCGGGGCCGCAGCCGACGGGTCCTCCGCCCCGGGCGCCGCTGGGCCCGCGCCGGTCGGAACGGGCGCCGCGGTCTGCGGGAACGGGATCTCTCCGAGGCGAGCCTGGCGGACCTTCTCGGATCGGCGGATCGGGAAACGCCTCTCTCCGAACGACGTGCGGGCCGCATCCGGATCGGGGTCGTCCCGTCCGGGAATCGCGACGTCGTCTTGAAACACGCGAGAACGGATGGCCTGCGAAGAGCCCTCGCCGATCGATTGCGGGGTTCTTCGGCGGCCCGGGCCTTTCGCGCGGGACAGAAACGACTCCTCCTCTCAGGCGACGTGGCCCGCCCACTCGCGTTCCTCGAAGCGAAGCGCCTCGGACTCCCACGAGAAAGCTGGTTGCTGCTCGAAGGCGTCGGAGAGACCGATCTCGATCGTTTCAGGCCCGAAGATCCGGAAACGGCCCTCCGCGTGGCCCTTTCCCTCGCAGAATGGCTCGCGGATCAACATGCCTGGGGACTCTCCCATCGCGATCTGAAAGGCGGCAATCTGCGGATCTCGATCACGAACGGATCCATTCGCTTCTGGCTGGTCGATCTCGAAGATCTGACGGGCCCTGGCCCGGTCTCGGAACAGATGCGGATCCGGGCCCTCAGCCAGCTGAATGCTTCCCTTGCCGACGAAGCGTTCTCGTCCGTCGTGCGCCGGGCCGCCCTCGACGCCTACTGCGACCGGCTCCCCTTCTCGCTCGAGCGGGAGACGGTCGCGGCGCTCATCATGAGAAG
>DRKE01000340.1 GCA_011051925.1 Deltaproteobacteria bacterium | reverse complement strand
CGCGGGGACTTCGATTGCAGCCGGACGGCCCCGCGTCATCCCCGGGAGACGAAGGGGGCCGACTACAAGCTCAACAAGCCGGCCTCGGAATCCTGTTGTTAGTCGACGACCGGAATCGACGGCCCGCAACGAGGCGATTCCACGCGGGGCTGCCCGAGCGTGATGCCTTCGACGCACGTCTTTCGAAAGAAGGCCTTCCCCCGTTGCGGCGCGGTCGCGTCACGACGCTGCAGTTGAACATCGGCCTCCGCTGCAACCTCGCCTGCCACCATTGCCACGTGGAATCGGGACCGAAGCGGACGGAACGGATCGATCGGCGGGGGATCGAGCGCATTCTCGAACTCCTGGAAAGGAATCCCGGCGTCGAGACCCTCGACATCACGGGCGGGGCTCCGGAGCTGCATCCCGATTTCCGGGACCTCGTCCGGGGTGCCCGGGCTCTCGGAAGACGCGTGATCGACCGATGCAACCTGACGATCCTCTTCGAGCCGGGCCAGGCGGACACGGACGCCTTCCTCGCCGACCAGGGCGTCGGGATCGTCGCGTCGCTGCCTTGCCACAGCCTCGAGAACGTCGAGCGGCAGCGCGGACGGGGCGTCTTCGACCGAAGCATCCGAGCGCTCCAACGGCTGAATGCGCTCGGCTATGGCCAGCCCGGATCCGGTCTCGAACTGGACCTGATCTACAATCCCGTGGGCCCCTTCCTGCCGCCCTCCCAGCCAGCGCTCGAGGACGACTACCGGAACGAACTCGGGAAGCGCTTCGGGATCGTCTTCGACCGGCTCCTCACGATCACGAACATGCCGATCAAGCGATTCGCCCATGAGTTGCTGCGCGACGGCGAATACGAGTCGTACATGGGATTGCTCGTGAACCATTTCAACGCGGCGAACGTCGAGCGTCTCATGTGTCGAAACCTGATCAGCATCGGCCACGACGGCACGATCTACGATTGCGACTTCAACCAGGCCCTCGGGCTCCCACCCCCCGGCCCCCGCCGGACGATCTTCGATCTGGAGGATCTCGACGCGCTCGAAGGCAATCGGATCTCGACCGCGCCCCATTGTTTCGGCTGCACCTCCGGCGCGGGTTCGAGCTGTGGAGGGGCACTGAGCTGAGGATAGAAGCGTCGGCCGGGCCTCCGGCCACCCGCCCGGCCCGGAAATGCGGAATCGAAAGCGGATCGGATCAGGCGAGGATGTCGAGCAGCGTTCCACTCAGTTCGGCCCCGACCGAGAACACCCGGGCCGAGGCCGTGTATTGCGTCCTGGCCAGGATCTGGTCGACGACTTCCCGCTCGAGTCGGACGGGCTCCCGCCGGTCGGCCTGGCGGACCCTCGCCTCCGAGCCACCGGAGGCTCGAGAGACCTGTTCCACCCGCTGAGGACGGAAATCCCCGGTCAGCAGGTTGGCCACGTTGTGTGCGGAAACCCCGATTCGCGCTTCCGCGCTCTGCATGCCCGACAGGGCAATTCCCAGAACGTCCATGAAAGAACGTTTCGTCTGCTGGCGCGAAAAAATTGAAGGAAGGTGGGACCGGCCGCCCACTCTGCAGGCCCGATGCTCGCGCGTTGCCGATCGGCCACCGATCGACGGGCTCGCGTCGTTCGAAACGGCTCGACGCACTCGCAGCATTCGCGTAGCCTGCAGGGGCACGCGGTCTCGCTTCGCTGTGGGAGCAGCCAGGGAATCGGAGGGTTCACATGCGTCTTCTCACGGGTCCATCCGTCTCGATCCGATCGATCGTGCTCCTGTTGGCGACGATCGGCCTCGCGAGCGCCCTCCTCGGCATCCATGCGGTCGAGGGCCATGCGGGTTCGAACGATCTCGAGACCCGACTCGCCTCGGAAAGCCGACCCGAGACGGACCGCGCGCGCGATCCCGGCCGCAAGCCCGCCGCGGTCGTGGAGTTCCTCGGAATCGGGCCCGGGATGACCGTCATGGATCTCATCGCGGCGGGCGGCTACTACACCGAGGTCCTCTCCCTCGCCGTCGGCCCGAAGGGGCGCGTGATCGCGCAGAACCCGGCCTTCGTTCTCGAGTTTCGCGATGGCGCCAACGACAAAGCACTCACCGCCCGCCTCGCCGACGATCGGCTTCCGAACGTCGAGCGCCTCGACCGCGAGATCGAGGATCTGGGAATCGCTCCGGCCAGCCTCGATGCGGTCGTGACGGCCCTCAATTTCCACGACGTCTACAATGGTCGCGGTCCCGAGGCCGCGCAGAAGATGCTCGAAACGATCCACCGCCTGCTGAAACCGGGCGGCGTCCTCGGACTGATCGACCACGCCGGAAACCCGGACAATCCGGACAACGAGAAGCTGCATCGCATCGACGAGAAACTCGCCATCGAAACCGCCCGCAAGGCCGGCTTCGTCGTCGAAGCCACCAGCGACGTGCTGCGCCATCCCGAGGACGATCACACGCGCTTCGTCTTCGCCGAGGGCATGCGAGGCGCAACGGACCGCTTCGTCCTCAAGCTGCGGAAGCCCCCCCGGTCCTGATCCGCCCGGAAGCCCAGCAGGCCCCACCCATCCGCTGGAGCGGATCCGACCGCACGATCGAGCGGACCTCCATGCCCGGCTCCCGACGGATCAACGGCGGGTCAGCTCGACGGGTCCTCCCCTTCTGCAACGCTCCCCAGGCTATTCTCCGAGTGGCGGGTCGAGGAGCTGGAGCACGTTTTCCGGGGGCCGGCCGATTGCGGCCCGATCGCCTCGGACCAGGATCGGGCGCTCCATCAGGATCGGCGCCCCCGCCATGGCCGCGAGGACCGCGTCGTCCGGGGAGGACGGATCGAGACCCGCTTCGGCGAACTCTGCCTGCCCGGTCCGGGTGAATCCGATCGCGGGCTTGCCGAGTCGCGCAGCCAGCTCGGCCAGTTCACCACGATCGAGCGGGTCCTCCAGGTAGAGCCGGATCCGGAAATCGACCCCACGCTCCTCGAGCAGGTCCCGCGTCGCACGGCTCTTCGAGCACTTCGGATTGTGGAGAAGCAGCAGATCATCCTTCGAAGTCGGGAGGGCCATCTCGCTTTCCTTTCTCGCCTTTCGTTCCTTTCGGAGTTCCTTCAGGTCACGGCCTCCGCCCTCGACCGCCGTCGGCGAGGGACGACCGCCTCCAGTCGGTAGCGATTCGGAGCCCGATCGGCGAGTCTCGGAGATCGGGCAAGCCAGGGCTCGAATGCCAGAAGGGAGATCGATCGGGTGTCGCTACTACGTTTTCTCGGATTGGGTGGCGCCGCGGCCGGGCGCGACCAGGAGCCCGCCAGCCTGGCGGAGATCGCAGGCCAACTCGAGGCGCTTCCACCCGACGAGTCGCGCTTCATCGCTGCCTTCAGCTATCTGCTGGCCCGCATCGCCGGTGCCGATCTCCAGACCGAGAGCGTCGAAACCGCCGCGATCGCGCAACGCCTGGAGGAATTCGCCGGGATCGATCCCGAGCGCGCGCACCTGCTGGCCGAGACCGCGGTCCGCGCCGCCGAGACCCACAGCGCCAGCGATGACCACCTCGTCGCGCGGGCCTTCCGCGACATGAGCGAACGCTCCGAACGGATCCGACTCCTGCGATGTCTCTATGCCGTCGCCGCCGCGGACGAAACGATTTCGACGGTCGAGGACAACGAGATCTTCGACATCGCGAACGCCATCGGGATCGACCGTCGCGACGTCGTCGCCTTGCGGTCCGGGTTCAAGCAACACCTCGGAACCCTGAAGGCCCTCCCCCGGGAGCGCTGATCCGCTACGCTCGGCCGCGTCTCATCTTCCATCTTCCGAGGGGGATCCAGGAAATGGCCGCACGAAAGAAGGCGAACAAGAAATCGAAGAAGACCGCCAAGAAGGCGGCGCGACGTCCGGCAAAGACAAAGAAGAAGGCCGCGAAGTCGGCCAAGAAGAAGACCGCCGTGAAGAAGAAGGCTTCCCGGAAGAAGGCCTCGAAGAAGAAAGCCTCCCGCAAGAAGGCCGCGCGCAAGACCACGAAGAAGAAGGCGGGCAAGAAGGCCGCCCGGAAGAAGACCGCCCGCAAGACCGCGAAGAAATCGGCGAAGGCGAAGAAGAAGGCCACGGGAAAGAAGACGGCCCGCCGGGGTTCGAAGCAGGGCAGCCGGAAGAAACCGGCCAGCACGACCCGCAAGAAGGCCAGCTCGCGCACGAAGACGACTCGTGCGAAATCGAAGAAGATCCCGCCCTCTTCCGGCGAGATCGTCCGAACGCGACTCAGCATGATCTCGAAGCGACTGCTCGCACCGCCGACGTCCTCGGGCGGCGATTCCGCCTCCGAAGGGCTCAGTTACAGCAATCCGGCCCGAGCGGCCATGATCCGACGTCTGCTGAGATAGCCGGGGCCACCGGCGGGAGCACCGGGCTTTCAGGAAGCCCCCTCCCGCCGCGCCCGGGAGATCTCGTCCCAGCGATAGCCTTCGAGGTCGAGGCGCGCATGCTCGGCATTGCATGTCCGGCAGCGACGCAGGGATCCATTCGCATTGAACTCCTCGCAGGCGGCGAGATACCCCTCCTGTGGAAGCGTCTCCGAGAGGGCCCAGACGACGCGATGGAGTTCTTCCGAGCAGCCCTCGCAATACCAGGCAACGCCCTCGAGGCGCGACTCGGGCAGCTTGAAGCGATGGTGGATCGACGCCTCCAGCGGCAGGATCCGATGGGGCGTGCCCGCCGGCACGTAGAGGACGTCTCCCAGCTGATAGTCCTCGTGGAGCACGGAAGTGCCCTTGAACTCGACCCGACCCCGTCCCGACATGGTGACGAGCACGCTGTCGTGTTCACAGATCAGGTGGAAGGGTTGCGGGCGATCGTTCCGGCTGAGGGTCAGCTGGATGTCCAGATCGTCGGGCAGGACGGACGCTTCGTCGTAGGGACCCGACCCGGCCGCCAGCGCATAGGTAAAAGCCATGAATTCCTTGCCCATGCTGGTCAGACCTCCCCACCCGGTTCCGAGCCGGGGGGACTGGCGGCCGCGATCGTCGCGGCCCGGATCCGGGCGGCGACCGCACCCTGCTCCGCGTAGACATCCCAGCCCCAGAGCTCGAAGGGAAAGCGCTCGTTGAGATGCCCGCAATGGCGACAGCGGAGATTCGCTTCGTCCGCGTTGTGCGCCTTCGCCGCTCGATACCCTTCGACCAGGGTCGGAAAGAGGTCATCGGGAGACCGGTCCGTACCGCGTTTCGGCGGCGTCGCATCGAAGGCAGTGACGGAGAGCCTGCGATCGCAACCGTCACACAGGAAACGATACTCCTCGCGCTGGGGCTTCCCGATCAGCTGGCGCTGGGTGATCAGCGCGATCGTGGCGTCGAACGGATATTCAGGATCATCGAAGGGCGTACTGACCGGATGCAGCTTCGGACCGACGAAGATCAGACCGCCGGGCGTTCCGAACATCATGATCACCTCATCGACGGTATTCAGATGCTGGAAGCGCCCGTAACGACGCCCCTCTCCCCCGCGCTGGACGGTCACGCAGGGCACGATCGACCCCTCGTCCAGGTAGGGAAAGAGCGGCGCCAGTGTCGTCGCCGAATTCTTTGCGGCTTCGAAGAGATTCACCTTCCGGGGCGGCCTGTCGGCACTCGGCGGAGGGATCGCGAGATCTCGGTTGGTCATGGATGGCTTCCTTGCACCGTGAGACGTCCGATTCGTCGGCACTGCGCGATCGCAACCGGATTCCAATGCCCGCCCAGGGCGGGACGCCGCTTCGATCGCCCTGCGGATCCCACGATAGCGTTCGTCCCACGGGATGGGCGAGAGCCAGCCACTCGTCGCGCCCCTTGCCCTTTCGATCTGGACCGATCGGAAGCGGGAAGGACCACGGGGAGACTCAGCGGTACTGATCCCCTTCGAATCGGAAGAAGATGGCCGTCGTCAGGCCGACCCTGTGTTCGCTGCCGACGAAATACTGATTGTCGCCATGCGGATCGACGAAGGAGAACGGGGAATCGAATCCCTGGACCTGCAGGCCGTAGCGATAGAAGCCCGTGATCGAGATCGTGAGATGGCGGGCCGGATGGAAATTGATCCCCACCTCGGGGCCGAGCCCGAACGTGACGAGATCCTCCTCGTAGTCGACCAGGAAAGGACCGACGCGGTCATCGTCGTCGAAATTCGCATAGCCCAGATGGAGTGTGGGCCCGATGAAGAGCCGCATCCCAGGTCTCCGGACGATTCCGAATCCGAAGAGCTGGTTGATCGCGAATCCGGCCCCCTGGATGTCGACCTTCGTGGGCCCCTGATTGAGCTTCTGGTCGACGATCTGGACGTTGGCGTTGATCCGGTAGTTGAAGAGTCGATCACGGGCGAGGTTCGTGTCGAAGGAGATCCCGAACTCGAAATGGTCGGCCCGGGTCCCGATATCGAGGAAGAGATCGTCATCGTGCTCGACGTCGCCGTTGCTTCGGCTGTACGAGAAATTCCCCCCGAGACCGGCCGACCAGGCCGCAGGAGCAAGGAGCAGCACGCCGAATGCCAGACAGCCGAGATGGGCCACGCGGCGGCGAGGGCGACGGGAGGCGCCTGGCCCCGGATTCGAAGGGATCATGCGGGTCAGTATGGGGCGGGCGCCGCGGATTTCCAAGGGCGGCGATCGACATGTCGTCG
>DRKE01000339.1 GCA_011051925.1 Deltaproteobacteria bacterium | reverse complement strand
GCCGGTTTCGGCTCGGGCGGTGGGGTCGATCTGGATGCCGCGGCGGGTCCACAGGCCTGGAAGGGCGAATACCAGGTGACGTCCCCGCCCGTGGTCGTCGGAGACGTCGTGGTCGTCGGTTCGGCCATCGGTGACAACGCGCGGATCGATGCGCCGAGTGGTGTCGTGCGGGGATTCGACGCGCGAAGCGGCGAGCTTCGCTGGGCCTGGGATCTCGCACCGCCCGGATTCGATCACGAGAAGGGCCTCGTGAGTGGGGCGGGTCATGCGCTCGGGACGCCGAACGTATGGGCACCGATGTCGGTCGATCCTGTTCGTGGACTCGTCTTCGTTCCGACCGGGAACGCATCACCCGACTACTATCATGGCGCGCGGAGCGACATGAACTACTACGGAAGTTCGATCGTCGCGCTTCGGGGGCGGACGGGAGAAGTCGTCTGGCATTTCCAGACCGTGCATCACGATCTCTGGGATTTCGACGTGCCCGCGCAGCCGACGCTCACGACGGTGAGGATCGGAGGCCGTTCCCGCCCGGCCCTCGTCCAGGCGACGAAGATGGGACTCCTCTTCGTGCTCGACCGGGAGACGGGGGAACCGCTGCTCGAGGTGGAGGAACGACCGGTTCCGACCGACGGTGCCGTGCCTGGCGAGGTCGTGTCGCCTACGCAGCCCTTTCCCCTGACGCCGAGCCTCGTGCGTGACACGCTTTCGCCCGACGATGCCTGGGGGCTCACGCCCTGGGACCGTGGTCGATGTCGCGAACTGATCGCGGCCCATCGATTCGCGGGAATCTACACGCCTCCCTCGCTCGAGGGATCGATCATGTACCCGGGAAACGCCGGTGGTTCGAATTGGGGTGGGATCGCGATCGATCCGGATCGGCAATGGGCCTACGTCCGGAGTACCGATCTGCCCTGGCTCGTCCGCCTCATTCCGCGGGCCGGATTCGAGCGCGCCCGGGCTGCCGACCCGGACCACGAGTACGGCGCGCAACTCGGCACGCCCTACGCGGTCCGCCGCGACATGCTGATGTCGCCCCTCGGTCTGCCGTGCACGCCACCGCCGTGGGGAACACTCTCCGCCGTCGATCTGCGAACCGGGGCCGTGCGTTGGCAGGTTCCCCACGGCAGCGTCCGCGACCTCGCGCCCGTTCCGGTTCCGCTCGACTGGGGCGTGCCGGGAATCGGCGGCCCGATCGTACTCGATACCGGGCTCGTCTTCGTCGCCGGCGCGATGGACGACTATCTGCGTGCCTTCGACGCGAGGACCGGGGAGGAACTCTGGAAGGGGCGTCTGCCCGCCGGTGGTCAGGCGACACCGATGAGCTATCGGGTCGAATTCGAAGGGGGTCGTGTCCGACAATTCGTGTTGATCGCGGCGGGAGGACACGCGCGGGCGGGAACCCGCCTGGGAGATGCCCTCGTCGCATTCGCGCTGGATGAGGGAGGGAGCGGGGAAAGCGCGGGAACCTCTGCCCACGCCGCCGTGCCGTGATCGGTGCGGGAGGGGGTCCCGTGCTCGAACAGGTCCGGGCGGTCGGAGTGCCTGCTTGTCCGGATCCCGGTGGCCGCCCTCTCGAAACGGTGCGTGGCACCCCCTCCCGCCCCGACTTCGGGACGCCTCGATCACGGCGGCGCCCCTGCGTCTCTCGGGATCGACTCGTGCCGCACTGCATGGAGGTTCGCCAACGCGAACATCGTCCTCGGACAGGAAGCGCTCCCGGCGCGTCCCCTTGCCCTTCCCCTTCCAGGCTTCACCCGCGAACGTCTGTTGCTTCGCCAGCTCGAGATCCCCGACACGGTCGTACCCTGTCGGGCGAGTCCTGCAGAGCTTCCCTCGCGGTGATTCCGGTCACGGAGCCGCGTGGCTGTCCTGCCGTAGATTGGACGTCATGGAGACACGGCGTTCGAAGCGTGCGGGCAGCCGGCGCTCGGGATCCGGGGCGACGGTCCTCACTCATCTCGTGCTCGGCATGCTCGTGTGGTGCGGGAGCGTCCGGATGCTGCACGCCGCGACCTTCATCGTGGACGACGGAACGGTCGATGTCCGGAGCTGGGGCTATCAGCTGCAGGGATTGGCCGGTACACCCCTGACCGTGCCGCCGCTCGTCGTCGCTTCGCACGACCTTCTCGTGATGGACTTCTCGTCCGATGGGACCGAAGGAGCGAAGTTCACGTCGAGCGAGATCGATCAGATCCAGCATGGCGATCCGGCCCTCGGTGGGGACGGCTCGCGCAAGGTTGTCGTCGCCTACGTGTCGATCGGCGAGGCGAGCGAGTTCCGCTCCTACTGGGATCCCGCGTGGACCGTGACGGGAACCGCGAGCGGTGCGCTCACGGCGAGCGCACCGAGCTGGTTGGGACCCGTCAATCCGGATTTCCCCGAATCCCGCAAGGTCCGGTACTGGGATCCGGCATGGCAGGCGTTGATCTTCTCGACGGCAGGAACGGGTTGGCTCGATCAGACCCTTTCGCAGGGTTTCGATGGCGCCTATCTCGACATCGTCGACGCGTATTTCTTCTGGGGCGAGGAGGCGACTCCGTCCCAACGGCGGCCGGGGGACCCCGTCGACGTCCAGGATGCGGCTCGGAGGATGATCGATTTCGTCGTGGCGCTCACGGCCCATGCCCGTCAGACCGTGCCTGGTTTCTTCTCGATTCCACAGAATGGCGAATTCATTCTCCAGGATGCCGACGGGGGGCCTCTCGCGCCCGACCCGATGCGTCGGGCGGCCTATCTGGACGCGATCGGGGGAATCGGAATCGAAGATACCTACTATCGTGGCAATCTCGACGAGAACAATGTCCTCGATCCCGATCTCCCGAAGATCGCCGTCCTCCAGTCGGATTTCGCCGGCGTATCGAAACCGGTTTTCGTCGTCGACTACCTGAATGACGCGGCGAAGATCGACGTCTTTGCCGCCCGTGCGGTCGCAGACGGCTTCCATCCCCATGCCGCGCCGACTCGCGATCTCGATCGCCTCGGTCCGCCGATTCCCGTACCCGAACCTGCAGGGCTGCTCTCGAGCATGACGGCGCTCGTGCTCGTGGCGTTCCTGGGTTCGAGGAAATCGCCTGCTCAGCCGAATCGAGCCGTCCAGGCCAGCACGAGCTGGGAGCCGAAATAGAGCGGGAGGCCGATGGCGGCATTGAGGAAGCCCGCCTTCACGAAGCGCTCTCGGGCGACGAAGAGATCGGAGACGGCGAAGCCGAGGGCGCCCAGGGCGAGCCACCACGACGCGCCGGCGACGACGGCGGCGACGGCGGTCGCGACCATGATCGAGATGACGATGACATAACTCGTGACGGCGATCCGGAAATCGTCGGGGACCTTCGATCGGAGCCAACGCAGGCCCGTCAGGGCCAGTCCGGCACCGACGAGACCCCCGACGAGCAGGCCCGGAGGATCGAGACCGAGTCCCCAGAACGCGGCGGAATAGGCGACATGGCCGAGCAGGAACGCACCGATGCCGGCCAGGAAGACCCTCGATTGGCCGGATGACAGGAGGAGTGCATCGCCGATCCAGCACAGGCCCAGTCCCACGAGCAGGATGGATCCGTATGTCGACGCCAATGCACCGCTCGCCAATGCCATGGCGATGAAAGACGTGGCCGCGACCATCTTGGCGATGGCCTTGACGGGCGCGGATCCCACCCATTCCGCGGCCAGAAGGACGAGAACGGCCGAGGCGCAGACGACGAGGGCCGGGATCACGAACGGAATTTCCGCTGCATGACGCGATGCTACCCTTTTCCCCGACGTCGAGACCAGGCGGATTCGAGGAATCGGCCCCATTCCGGGAGTGGAGAACGATGATCAAGGGCTACGCGGGGCGGATTCTCGAGATCGACCTGGCCGGTCGCAGCTATTCCTTCGAACCCCTGGACGAGGAAATCGCCCGACTCTATATCGGCGGCAAGGGCTACGGGACCCGCCTTCTCTACGACCGGACCGAGGCGGGAATCGATCCGCTCGGTCCGGAAAACCTGCTGATCTTCGCAACGGGCCCGTTGAACGGTTCGGTGGCCCCTCAGAGCAACCGCTTTGCCGTCATCTGCAAGAGTCCCCTGACGGGCGGGATCGGCAATGCGACCTGCGGTGGCAACTATGCCT
>DRKE01000338.1 GCA_011051925.1 Deltaproteobacteria bacterium | reverse complement strand
CAGTCATCGCGAACCCGATCCCCGATCGCGATCGTCCGGACCCGTTCGATCCGACCCACGTGCACGATCAGATGCAGCGTCGTCGAGCCTGCCGGGCGCAGGTCGCGTTCGGTCTCGAGGTCGATATCGTTCGAAGCGGGGCGGACATCGATCCCGTAGAGCCCCTCTCCGTTGAGGGCCTCGACGATCGCGGCGAGGACGCGGGACAGACCGCTCGGTTCGAGTCGGACGGTTCCACTATCCGGTCCGCCGATCCGGAGCAGGGTCCCCGTCTCGTCCGGTCGGGGGGCCGCCCAGCCGATATCCGTCTGCCGCAGCCGAACCTCGACGGGAACGATGTCGTCGAGCGGGGGCAGGTCCCGCGCGTCTCCGGCG
This sequence comes from Deltaproteobacteria bacterium, assembly GCA_011051925.1. Classification (GTDB taxonomy): domain Bacteria; phylum Myxococcota_A; class UBA9160; order UBA9160; family UBA4427; genus UBA4427. The sequence continues at coordinate 10,418 of DRKE01000338.1, read as the reverse complement.
TAGCTGAGTTCGAGGCGGCTGACCGGGTAGACCGCTGGGGCCGAGCGATCGGGCAGGAGCAGGACCTGGGCTTCGGCGGAGGCTGCGAACGGGGTCCCGAGAACGGCCCCGAGCAGGCCGAGGCCAAGGGCGGCGGTCAGGCCGATCCGCGTCGGAAACGTCTTCGGCCCGTCCCGAGGGCCGCGTCCGATCCACCGGAGCGGTCGCCGCCGGATCGACGGGTCTCCCCCGCTTCCTCTTCCGTGGGGCCCCCGGAGCCGGGGAGGGGACTGGAGCGGCCAGGACATCGTTGAAATCGCTCGTTTCTGAAAAATGGTGTGACCTTCCGGACCGGTGCGGAGCGAGTTGCGCACCTGTCAGAAGCATCGGTGAACGGTTCGAGAGCTCTGGAGGGGAGCGCCAGCTCGAAGCTTGCCACGGCCGGCCTGGCCCGGGCGTCCCCACGACGCCGGACGATAGCGAGAACCGCCGAATGCCTCCCCCCCTCGGGCCATGGGAACCTCGTTTCGTCCGCGGACTTCCCGCGACCGGAGCCGCCTGGGGTTGGAACGATCTCGAGGGGATGCGGTTCCGTCTTCCCCGTCATGGCGGCGCCGACACAGGCTTGCCGCTCAAGCCCCGGGGCTTGCCGACCGATCGGTCGGTCTGTAGATTGGGGCATTCCGACACGGAGCCAAGCCATTTCATGACGCCTCCTCCGCCCCCAGCAGCCGGGTCCCCGCCGTCCGCCGTCGTTTCGCGTGTGGTCGATGCGGCGAGGGTGCCGGGCAGTCGGGAGAAGATCCTGGAGACCGCCGAGTCCCTTTTTGCGACGGGCGGCTATTCCGGAGTCGGGATGCGCCAGATCGCGGCGAAGGTGGGTCTCAGCAAATCCTCGCTCTTCCATCATTTCCCCTCCAAGCGAGCGCTTTATGGCGAAGTGCTCGATCGCGTGATGGAGCGGATCGAATGGGGGATCGATGGAGCGACCGGGGCACCGACCGATCCCGCGAACGAGCTCGATCGCTGGATCGACTCGGTCGTGGCGACCCTGGCGGAAGACGTGCCCTCTGCGCGCCTGATGATGCGCGCCCTCGTCGAGGAAGAGCCCTTCTCGTCCGTCGAACTCGAAGAGGAGGAGCGGGAACGGATGCCCTTCGAGATCCGCCTCGAGCGGATCATCGACGGTTTCCGCGCCCTGCTCGAACGTGGCATTGCCGAGGGCGTGTTCCGGCCGCTCTCGATCGGAGACGCGATCCAGACGACGATCGGCGCGATCGTCTTCCATTTCGCCTCGGGTGATTTCGGCGAGGTGCTGATCGGTGAGCCCATCTTTTCCGGTGCGGCCGTCGAGCGTCGCCGCCGTGAAGTGGCCGAGTTCATTCGAAGGGGGCTTCTCGCCTGATCAGGCGGATCGTCGCCCGGCCCGCTTGCGATCGGGCGTGACGAAGAGGACGAACCGCTCCCGGTCGTGATCGGGGGCCGACAGGAAGACGGAGATGGAGGAGATGGAGATGGACAAGATTCTTTCCGAGTATCGGAGGCCGCTGGGTGGGTTCGAGGTCGTCGACTTCCAGAGCGGTGAAACGGTGGACGCACTGCGCCAGCAGGTCGATCTCGACGTGCCCGTGAACCTGCATTGGACCTGGTCCTACGACTCCGAGATCGACGAGTTGCGCAATCTCTACGAGAAGGGGAAGGCGGGCCAGTGGAACGCCCAGACCGATCTCGATTGGACGATTCCCTTCGATTCCGGGGATTGGATGGTCAATCCCGAGGCTTCGATGATGGCGCAGGTCTGCCAGATGATGGGGAAGGACGAAGCGACCCAGAAGGCCGCGGCCTTCGATGAACTCGGATACAACCTGTCACAGCTCCTGCATGGGGAGCAGGCGGCGTTGCAGCTCTGTGGCCAGTTGACGAACGTGTGCACGGAGATCGATCAGAAATTCTATGCGGCGAGCCAGGTCATCGACGAGGCACGGCACATCGAGGTCTTCGCGAAATTCCTTTCCGAGAAGGTCGGGACGATCTACCCGATCGGGGGCGGTCTGAAGACGTTGCTCGAGATCCTGCTCAAGGCGGAGGGGATGCAGAAGAAGGTTCTCGGCATGCAGACGCTTTTCGAGGGCATGGCCGTCGGCATCATGGACATGATGCGCCAGGAGAGCCGGAACGAGCTGTTGTCGACGATGCTCGTCCGGGTGGCCCAGGACGAGTCCCGTCATGCGGCATTCGGTGTCCTCAACATGCGGCGGATCGTGAAGGACGCCTCGCGTGAGACCATGGAGGAGATGGAGGATTGGGCGTTCGGGATCCTCGAAACACTGAATGCCGATCAACAGCTCGAGATGCTTCGCACGATCGGACCGAAATACGACATCGATCCCGAGGCGGTGGTCGCGATGACGACGACGCTTCCCAATTTCGCCGAGCTGAACAGCCCGATCTACATGCACACGGTCGTCCCGAACCTGCGGAACCTCGGTCTCATCACGGATCGGACGGAAGAGCAGTGGCGTCGCGTCGGAATGATCCATGAGGCCCACTGAGTCCGATCCGTCGTCGTTTCATTCCTGCTGAAGATCCGCGCCGTGCCGACCTCATCCGCCGGTCTCGCTGGCGTGGCCGGCGGGTCGAGGCCGTCTTTCGTACGCCGACAGGGCGTCCGCCAGTTCCGCACGAACCTGTTCTCGCAGGGACGGGGGCTCGAGGACGACGGCGCCGCTCCCGAACGAGAGGATCCAGCTGGCGAGTTCCCGCGTCGCACCGACCTCCATGGCGAGTTCGAGGCTGCCATCGGGCAGCGTCCGGGTCGATTGGCTGGCATGCCATTCCCGTTCCCCGACGTGGGTGGCCCAGTCCGGGCTGAATCGGATCCGGACGGAGACAGGCGGATCCGCGACGACGCCGAAACTCGACGCCGTGTAGGCGTCGAAGTCGAAATCATCCGCGACGACGAAGCGTTCATCCGTTCGCTCGAGCGAACGGATGCGGTCGACGGAAAAGGTCCGGATCTCTTCGGAGCGATGATCGAAGGCGAGGACATAGAGCGCACCGCCGTGGTACCAGACCTTGTAGGGGTCGATCCGGCGGGTCTTTTCCTCTCCGGTCCGCCCCGTCCGGTACTGCATCTCCAGCGTGACGTTCTCGAGCACGCCCTCGTTGAGCGTCCGGATCGTGTCGCGAAAGGCTTCGTAGCGTTTGTGGGGTCCGGGCAGGACCCGGAAGCCATCCGAGAGACGTTCGAGATAGCCCGATAGTTCCGGGCCGAGACCGGCGCGGACCTTGGCGAGGGCGGCCCGGATCGAGTCGTGGAAGACCGTGCCTTCGAGCGTCTTCAGCAGGTCTTCGCTGAAGGCGAGGGCCAGGAGTTCGTCGGGCGTGAAGGGGACCTGACCCATCTCGAAGGAATCGAGGAAACGGTAGTAGGCCTTCCCGTCGCGTTTCTCGCTCGTCACGGGGAAGCCCGCATACATCAGGGCGTCGAGATCCCGATACACCGTGCGGCGAACGCAGCCGAGTTCTTCGGCAAGATCATCGAGCCCGACGCCCGCACGACTCCGCGCGAGTCGCTGGATCAAGAGCCATTGTCGTGCGAGCTGGTCTCCCCGCATGGGATCGCGATCGTACCGGTTCAGCCGCGTCCGGGCATCCGGGAGCGCACGATCGGGGCTCGGCGGATCGCAGCGCTCCTCGCGGCCGGAAGGCGCCGGTTCAGCCGTCGTCCCGGAAGAAGGCGGCGAGTTGCTCTTCCCGGGATTCGGCGTCCCGGAATCCGAGGTCGGCGAGGCGCCGCGCATAGGTCGCGTCGAAGAGGAGATAGGAGAGGAGATCGGCCTCTTTCGTCGACGTGCCGGCACCCGTGGCCCGGCGAAGCAGGCCGAGGAAGGCACCGAAATCGAGTTCCGGATCGTCCCGCACGACCTCGGCCGCGAGTCGGCCGAGATCCTCCGAGGGGCGGATCACGAGATCGTCGATCAGCTTGAGCGGCCGGGCACCCTTCGCGTGGAGCCCTTCGTTGAGGTGGTCCAGGAAATCCTCGCCGAAGGTCTCGAGGCCGGTCTCGATGATGTCATTCACGAAATGCAGGCGGGAGACGTCGGCATCGATCGGCGACAGCATCAACGCATTGAGCACCTTGCCGAAGAGATACATCGGGTTGCCGAACTCCGCCGTGCGCTCCTGCGCGAGCGCTTCACTGACCGACGGACCCGCTTCGTGGGTGAGACCGATGACGAGGATCTTGTCCGCGCCGAGACGGACTGCGGGTGCCAGCGGCGTATTCAACCGGAGGCCTCCGTCCACGTAGTATCGGGCGCCCACCCGCACGGAGGGAAAGAGCAGGGGAATTGCCGCGGAGGCCAGCGCGTGCAGCGGGGAGAGGCGGATCCGTTGCATCCGGATGTTCGAGACGCTCGCCCAGGGCGGAAGCTCGGGCCGATGGCTGTCACAGAAGACCACGGCGCGACCGGTGGCGACCTGGGTGGCAGCGACACAGACCGTGTCGATGCGACCGGTCCGCACGTTCCGTCGAATGCCCTGCCAGGGGATCGACTGGAGAACGAGACGTTCGAGGGGCTCGGTATCGAGGAGGCCGTAGAGCCGGTCGGGACGCTGCCCTTCGCGGAGCTGTTGGGCGACGCGTTTCACGCTGAGCATGCGGCGCGGCAACCGCAGGAAATCGCGCGTGGTGAACTTGAAGATCTCGTGGACGCGCATCCGGCTCCAGATCTCGACGAGTCGCTGCCCGCGACCCTCGGGCTCGTCCGCGGTGGCGGCCAGGAAGCAGGCATGGATGGCGCCGACGGACGTGCCGCAGACGATCTCGAAATCCGGTGTGATCCCGTTTCGCCCGGGCAGGACGTCGAGGATGAAACGGAGGACGCCCGCCTCGTAGGCGCCGCGAGCGCCGCCGCCCGAGAGTACGACGGCGCGTCTGGGCCTGGCGTTCGGCATCGTCTCCTTCGAATCCCTTTTTCCTGGAATCGCTACTGCGAGACGCGTTCGGAGTATTCGCCCGTCCGCGTGTCGACCCGGACGACGTCGCCCTCCTTGATGAAGAGCGGCACGTTGATCGTCGCTCCGGTCTCGAGGGTGGCGGGCTTGGAGGCGCCGGAGCTCGTGTCTCCCTTGATCCCGGGGTCGGATTTCACGACCCGGGCTTCGATGTAGTTCGGCAGCTGGACGTTGACGGGCTTGCCTTTCCAGAACAGCACTTCGACGTTCATGTTCTCCAGCATGAACTCGATCTGCTCGCCGATAACCTCTGGAGAGATCGGGATCTGATCGTAGGTCTGCTGGTCCATGAAGACGAGATTCTCTCCATCGTGATAGAGATACTGCATCGTGTTCTCTTCGATGTCCGCGAGGTCGACCTTCTCACCCGACCGGAAGGTCCGTTCGATGACCCGGCCGTTGAGCAGGTTCTTGACCTTGGTCCGTACGAAGGCGCCGCCCTTTCCGGGCTTCACGTGCTGGAAATAGACGATCGTGAAGGGATTGCCGTCGAGCTCGATCTTCAAGCCGTTCCTGAACTGGGATGTGTCGGTGGTCGCCATCGGGGTTGCCTTCCGGTCGGTGGGGGGCTCTGGAGGGGTCGAACGGGGTTCGGGATCGACCCGGATGGGCGCCGAGGATAGCGGAGGGTGGCTTCATCGCTAGAAGCGTCCGGGCATTCGGCGCCGCGTCGATCGAAGGGATCCTATGAGGCCCGTTCGGCGTCCGTGCCGGCTCCCGGGCGCTTCTCGATCCGATGTCTCGCGATGACGGCTTCGAGCAGGCCGTCGATCGCCTCTCCCGCGGCGGGATCGACCTCGAGAAACGAGAGGCCTGCGACGGCGAGGGGATCTCCGACATCCCCGACGGCCCACACGATCCGGCTCGGAATCGTGACGGCCTCGCTTTCGACCAGGAACGAGAGCGTGCCTTCGTCGCCTTCCTTTCCCGTGAGGCCTCCGAGCAGACACGCACCGCCCAGGCTGATGTCCCGGATGGTGGTATCGGATTTGGCTCCGTCGATCTCGATCCGGGCGGGCAGATTCGTCGGCACGCGGCGGTGGTAGCGGATCTCGAGGGGATCCTGTTCGAAGAGAACGCTCGAGATGACGAATCGGATCGACTCGTCCGCGGGCTCGTCCCAGAGATGCCAACGGACGCCATGGAAGGCGAGAGCCGCGACGACGCGATCGTCCGGGCGTGGACCGATCGGGATCAGGGCAGCGGGAGAGACGTTGAAGCGGCGAGCCATGTCGGGGACACGCTCGAGTTCCATGGAGGAGGAGAAGAGGACGGCGTTGATCCTTCCCTTCGCCTCGTGTGCCAGGATCTGCGCTTCATCGATGTCGTTCGCGTAGTGGACCTCGAAGTCCCGCCCGATGAGATCGAGTGCGAGCCGCTGCAGCTCGCCCTCGGGGCCGTCGAAAACGAGAATGCGACGATCGATTTCCATCCCCATTGCATCGGTCGGCTGGGATCGAAGCCTGAGGCGCCCGGTCGTCCCCGATTCTTCGCGAGAACGGGGTTTCCATCGGCAGAGCTCGTGCAAAAGTGCTGAGCCTGCCGACCCTCTCGAGTCGGCAGTGATTCGCGAAAGCGCCCTGATTCATTGGCCTTCCTTCCTGGGGATGCATGCGGATCGACGGATGGAATCTCGCGGAATCCGCGTCTCGTCCTCCTCGTCGGGGTCCACCCACCTTGACGAAACCCATGATTCCGGTCGGAAGAGTGTCGAGTCCGGGCTCGATCGGGTCGGGTGGAGGATCGTATGCGCCTGTCGCGAAGCCTCGAGAAATGCCGGGATCGGTGGTCGGCCCGCTCGCTCATCCCGATCCTGATCGCCCTCTTTTTCGTCTTCGTCGGAGCGGGCTGTGGGACCGACAGCGATGATGCGCGCATCGCCTTTCGGGCGGAGACGCCGTCCGCGAGCTTCTCCCAGGACCGGACGAACGGGACGCCCGGTCTCGCCGTTCGATTCGACGACACGTCGACGGGGAACATCACGTCGAGGACCTGGGATTTCGGCCCGCTCGGAACGAGTCGCGAAGCGAATCCGACGATCGTGTTTCCCGATGTCGGAACCTATGATGTCGCCCTCACCGTGCGTGGGCCGAGGGGCATGAGCAGGGCCGTGAAGCAGGGACTCATCGAAATCGGCCTTCCTCCCACGGCAGGCTTCTCCTGCGTCTCGACGACGGGATTCGCGCCGTTCTCGATCGATTGCCTCGACGAGTCGACCGACGCGACCCGCATCTCCTGGGATTTCGGAGATGGCGCGACCAGCACGGGAACCTCGGGGCAGCACGTCTATCCGACACCCGGCGTCTACAGCCTCGAACAGACGGTGAGCAGCGGAGGCGGTTCGGACCGGGCGACGGCGACGATCGAGGTCCTGTCCTTCGGAATCACGGCCAGTCCGGCGACCGGATCGGCACCCGTCGACGTGACCTTCACGGGAGATACGGGGGGCCGAAGCGGATTGGCCATCTGGACGATCGACAACAAGATCGTTTCGACCGCCCCGGTCCTGCAGCATCGCTTCCGCAATCCCGGAACCTTCCTCGTTTCCTTCGTGTTCGGTGTCCCGGGGACCTCCATATCCGCTCAACAGACGATCGAATACGTCGTCGGATACGGGCCCGCCGAGGCCGCCTTCTCGCCGAGCGTGTCCGGTGGGAGCGGTCCTCTCGAAGTCGTCCTGATGGACGAGTCGACGGGGGCGATCGACCGCTGGGAATGGGATTTCGGTGATGGCAGTCGCTGTGTCTTTCCCGCACCGGCCGATCCCGATCCGAACGATCCCGTCGACGTCTGTGACTCGAGCAGTCCGCGGCATGTCTACGAGAACGTCGGCAACTACGACGTCTCGCTCCGGGTCACGGGGCCGGGACCGGATGTCGGAGATCCAGCGGTCGTGAGTTCGACCACGACGAACAACGCCGTTCGCGTCTACATCCGCGATCCGGGCTTCGAGCTCCAGAGCGTGAACGGCACGATCGGGAATGGCTGGACCGCCCTGCGTCCCCCGGATGCCACGGAGAATGCCACGCACATTGCGCTTTCGAATGCGCAGGGCGGGGCAGACGTCGGAATGCCGACCGAGGGGACGCGATGGGCGGTACTCGATGGTCTCGGAACGGACGGCACGACGCCCGTTGATCGGGTCGAGAACGGGATCCGGCAGGATTTCCTGATTCCCTCCGAGCAGACGGTTCTCGAATTCGACTACGTGCTGCTCTATGCCGAGCCCCCGGCTTCGCCGGTTCTCGACGCCACGACGGCGACCGTGAGCGACGGCACGACCACGGTGGAGATCCCGGGTGCACGGGCGGACGTCTCGACGGCCTACGTCGGTCCGTCCCTCCGGTTCCCGTCGAGGGATGGCAGCACGGTGCGCGCGACACCCGTTCTCACGGCGAGTCTCGATCTGGCGACGGCCTTTCCGGATGCGACGGACGAGACGCTGCTCACCCTCACGATCCGCGTCGCCAACGCGACGAACGGACTTCGCAGTCCCCGGGTCTACGTGGACGACATCCGCTTCACCAGGCCGGCCGATACATTGACGGCCGACTTCATCCTCGATACCGATCCCGTCGTGGTCGGTCGTCCCGCCCGCTTCATCGACGATTCGTGTCCCGATCCGGCTTCCACCTGTCTCGAACCGACCAGTTGGCGCTGGGATTTCGATACCCGATTGCTTCCGACTCCGCCCTCGGCTTCGGGTTCGGGCGAACAGGACCCCACCTACGTGTTCCCGGAAGCGGGCGTCTACGACGTGAGATTGAAGGCCCGCCTCGCCGATCTCGAATCCGAGACGGGCATGCTCGTCAACGTGATCGAAGGGCCCGTGGCCGCGTTCGCCTCCGATCCGCCGGCGGGACCCCATGTCGCTCCGGCGACCCTCGTCTTCACGGATCAGTCGACCTTCGATGCGAGCGATCCGATCGTCGCCTGGAGCTGGGATTTCGGGGGATGGGGTGTTTCACCGCTTCAGGATCCGGCCGCCGTCACGATCGGCCAGGCAGGAGACTGGATCATCCGCCTCACCGTCACGACCGCCTCCGGGCAGACCGATACGACCCAGACGACGATCACGGTCGAATAGGAGTCGAACCCGACCATGCCGCGCTTCCCTTCCGTTCTCTGGTGGTCCGCCGTCCTTCTTCTCGCATTCGGTACGAGCATGGCCGGGGCTTCGGATACGGCATTCCGTGGCGGTGCAGCGGATGGGGAGAGGCGTCCGGCAGTAGCGAGGGCCAACATCCGGCTCGTCGTCGGAACCGACTTCGCTCACGTCGACCGGACCCGGACCTCCTTCTTCGATTCGAATACGTCGACGACTTCGCTGCTCCGTTTCGACGCGACGGACGCACAAGACGTGCGTGCGGAACTGGTCGGCACCCTTCCAGTGATGCATGTCCTCGGGATGCGGGCACGATTGCGAGCTGCCCATGGCAGCCTCCGCCGAGGGCAGGACGGCCTCGATCCCGGAAATGACGACTTCGATACGACCTCCTGGGGTGCCGGTGTGGAGCTTTTCGCCCGGGATCCAGATCGAGGGGCCCTCGCCCTCGGTGGAAGCTATGACCGGGTGGATGAAAGGGGTGGGTTCGAGGCCGATGACTTCGGGGCCAGCGCGGCCACGGCCCTCTTCTTCCCCGACATGGGTTCGGGACCGGTCGACTGGACGCTTCGATTCGCCTACACGCGCCGTCGGATCTCGGGGGCGGGTTCTTCCTTCGACGTCGATCTCGACACGTTCGAGGTCCGGGGGGCCGCGGGATGGTACCTGACCGGGGATTTCCAGCTCGAGCTCGGCGGGCGCTGGCGTCGGTCGGATGCCGACGTCTTCGTGGTGGAGGATCGGGGGGGCTTCCTGAATCTTCGTTGGCTGCTTCCGGCCCCGGTTTCGATCGAAGTCTTCGCCGGTGGCGCGGCCGGCGTTTCCGAATACAAACAGCCGCTCTTTCCGTCTGATGATCGCTTGAGTTATGGCGCGAGAGCGGGATTCGTCCTCCGATTCCGCTCGGCGGGGAATCTGATCGAGGCGATCCGCGCCCACGATTGAGGCGACTTCTACGCCCTTTGTCGCGAACGGTGTCGGGCGAGGATCCGGATCGACCGGAAGACCAGCCAGGCGACGACGATGAGGCCGACCGGCGCGTGGCCCCAGCGCGCGAAGCCCGAGCCCGCGTGCTCCGGGACGACGTCGACGACCAGAACGCCCTCTCCGCTCCGGGGCAGGCGAGCGGGAATCCGACCGTGCGCATCGATCGCGGCCGTGATCCCGACGGTCGTCGATCGCAAGACGGGGCGTCGCTCTTCGATGGCCCGCAGCACGGAGGCTGCGAGCATCTGGTCGGGTCCATGGGTTCCGGAACCGAGCCAGCTTTCGTTCGAGAGGTTGACGAGGAGATCGGCGCCGTCCCCGACGAGTT
>DRKE01000337.1 GCA_011051925.1 Deltaproteobacteria bacterium | reverse complement strand
GTCGGCGAAGCGATCCGTCTCGGACTTCCGACCTGTGTCGTCCTGACGATGCTCGACGAGCTGGCCGCACGCGGCGGGCGGCTCGACCTCGCGCGCCTCGAGGCGGCACTCGGTGTGCCCGTCGTCGGCGTGATCGGCCATCGAGGACGGGGCATCGACGCCCTGCGGCGGCTGATGCGGGATCCCGCATCCTGGCCGCGTCCGGTCATCCCGCCGCCCGAGGACCGCAGCGAGCGCGCGGCCTGGGCCGACTCGATCGTGTCGAGCGTGATCGGACAGAGACCGGCGCGTCATGCCCTGACCGAGAAGATCGATCGGGTCGTGCTCCATCCCTTCTGGGGTTCGCTGCTCTTCGCGGTGGTCATGCTGACCTTCTTCCAGCTGATCTTCACCTGGGCCACGCCCGCGATGGACCTGATCGACGGCTGGATCACGTCCCTGGCCGTCCTCGCCCGGGAAACACTGCCGCCGGGCTGGATCGCCGATCTCGTGGCCGATGGGCTGATCGCGGGCGTCGGCTCCGTGATCATCTTCCTGCCCCAGATCGTGATCCTCTTCGCGCTCCTCGCCCTGCTCGAAGACGTCGGCTACATGGCGAGGGCCGCCTTCGTGATCGACCGCGTGATGGGCAGGATCGGACTCGAAGGCCGCTCGTTCGTCGCGCTTCTCTCGTCGTATGCCTGTGCCGTTCCGGGCATCATGGCGACCCGCACGATTCCGTCTCCCCGCGATCGCCTCGTCACGATTCTCGTCGCGCCCCTGATGACCTGTTCGGCGCGGCTCCCGGTCTATGCCCTGTTGATCAGCGCCTTCGTCCCGGAACGCCGGGTCTGGGGCCCCATCGGACTCCAGGGTCTCGTGCTCCTCGGCCTCTATCTGGCCGGCGCGACCGCCGCGCTCGTCGTCGCTGCCATCCTGAAACGAACGGTCGTGCGCGGCGACGGGCTCCCCTTCACGATGGAGTTGCCGACCTATCGTTGGCCGCCGCTCCGGCTCTGGCTTTCCCAGGTCCTGGGGAGTGCCCGCGCTTTTCTCCGGCGCGCGGGAACGATCATCCTGGCAGCCTCGATCGTTCTCTGGTTCCTGCTGAATTTCCCGAAACCCGAGCTTCCGCCGGGTCTCGACGAAGACGCTGCGGCCGCCCATGCCCTCGAACACAGCGTGGCTGGCCGGCTCGGTCACGCGATCGAGCCGATCATCGCGCCCCTCGGCTTCGACTGGAAGATCGGCGTCGGCCTGATCGCGAGTCTCGCGGCCCGAGAAGTCATCGTGGCCACCCTCGCCCAGGTCTATGCGACCGGAGGCGACGAGGGTCTCTCCCTCCGCGAAGCGCTTCGCGCCGACCGGGATCCCGAAACGGGAAGGCCGATCTTCACCCCGGCCACGGTGGGATCGCTCCTCGTCTTCTTCGTGTTTGCCCTGCAATGCACCTCGACCCTCGCGATCATGCGCCGGGAGACCAATTCCTGGCGCTGGCCCGCCTTCGCCTTCGGCTACCTCTTCACGCTGGCCTGGGTGGCCAGCTTCATCACGTACCGCGTCATCACCGCCCTCGGTGGCACCGATTGGCTATCGTGAGTCGATGCGATCCAGTCCGGCGCGTCGCCTTCTTCCCGTCCGGTTCCGTCCGCCCCTTCCCAGCCGCCTGGCCAGCCTCCTGGCCCTCGTTCTCCTCGTCGGTCCTCTCGAGGGCTGTGCGACGCGCATGGTACGAAGCCCGATCATCGATCGAACGGGCATCCAGGTCGATCTCGTGCGCGAGGTCAGGGGATTCACGACCCGGCCCCGCAACTTCGAGCATCCCGCGATCATCTCGGTCGAGCGCCTGAAGAACATCCTGAATGCCGTCGAGGTCGAGACGGGCGTGGGGAAGAAAGGCGGCTCGGTCGTCCGCCAACCGGCCTTCCACCCGGAGATCGTCGAGATGACCGCCAGGGCCGTGGCCGAAGCCTTCGCCGAGGCAGGACCGGATCAGGAGATCGGAGTCCAGGCCATCCGCAAGGAGATGCGGCTCGGGGTCTTCCACCGGAAGACCCTGACCAGCTTCCTGGCCTACATGAAGGACGGCTACCTCTACCTGGTTCTCCGCCGGATCGACTGGCCGATCCCCAAGAAGGACGAGGACGATCGACTTCCCGAGCCCCGACGAGACGATCGCCCGATGGATTTCAGGGTCGTCTCCGGCGAGCATCTCTACTACGCCGGTCCCCAATCCCTCGAGATCGACTGGCAGGATCCCGTATTCCGGAAACCCTATCGCCTGCCGGGCACGACCCGGGGTTCGAAACGCCGTCGTGTCATTCTCGAACAGGCGCCTCTCCCGAAGAGCGAACGTGAGGCGGGCGCCGGAGAGCGGATCGACATCGGCGATCTCAGCCCCGAACAGCTCCGTGCCCTGGCGGATCTCGAAGAGGATCGACGCCAGGGCAGGATCACCGAAGCCGCCTACCAGCGGGCGAAACGACAGCTCCTGCGAAAGCGATGATCCCGCGATTCACGTCCACTGCGGCTGCATTGCCGGCGTGTCGCCCTTCCGATCGGACGGGGCCCCCGCAATCGACCCTTCGCAACCGGTCCCGCACCCCCCGTGCGGATTCATCGCTACCTTCCGCGCCCATGTCGACACCCACCCCTGAACCGTTCCGACTCTTCGGAACCCCAGGTTCCGGAGGAGAACGCGCCCGATGATCACCCTCGTTCAAGCCATCGTGATCGCGATCCTGGCCCTG
>DRKE01000336.1 GCA_011051925.1 Deltaproteobacteria bacterium | reverse complement strand
CGGCGCTCTCGATCGTCCGGGGCCTGCTCGATCGGGGCGCGAAGATCCGCGCCTATGATCCCGCCGCCATGCCCGAGGCCGGGCGGCTGATTCCCGAGATGAGGCTCTGCAAGGACGCCTATGAAGCCCTGGCCGACGCCGATGTGATGGTCATCGTCACCGAGTGGAACGAATTCCGGATGATCGATCTCGCCCGCGCGAAGGAACTCATGGCGGAATCCCGCATGGTCGACCTTCGGAACATCTACGACCGGGAACGGATGGCCGAGGCCGGGTTCCAATACTGGGGCGTCGGGCGCTAGGGGGAGGGGGAATCCGGGCCCCCTCGTCCGATCCCGGGGATGCCCGGCGGAAGGAAAACGGCCGTCGGGAGGTCCCGGAAAGTCGGAATGATCCGGGAGAATGGATATTTTGTGACATCCGTCACCAAGGTGAGGCGGGGTTGGGACGTACGATCCCGGGTGGGACGCGATCGCGGCCGACCCGGCACCCGGGCCCGGGGCGAGTGGGCCGGGATGGACGCTGCACGACGAGGTTCTCTGACATGAACATGGCCAATTCAGTTCGCAAGGATGTTGTCGATTCGCTTCGAACGATCCCGCTCTTCAGGCGGGTCTCCGAGGGGGACCTCGAGGAACTCGCATCGCATCTGATCGAGCGGCGCTTTCCCAAGAACGCCACGGTCGTCGAGGAGGGACTTCCCGGCGACTACATGTATGTGATCCGGGAGGGGCGGGCGAAGGTCACCAAGGCCTCCGAGGACGGTCGCGAGAAGATCATGAACTTTCTCGAGGCGGGCGCTTTTTTCGGCGACATGGCTCTTCTCGGGGACGAGACCCGATCGGCGAGCGTGAAGACCCTCGAAGAGTCTACGCTGCTCGCACTTTCGCGGCGGGACTTCATCGATCTGCTCCGCCAGAGTCCGGACATGGCGCTCGCCGTGATCGAGGAGCTCGCGAATCGTCTGCGGGAGACGAATGAGCAGGCCCGGTCCCTGTCGTTCCAGGGGGTCGAGGAGCGGACCCGGAACCTCTTCGAGCGCATCGCCCAGCGCGAGGAGGGAGGCACGCGGATGCTCACCCCCACGCTCACGCATCAGCAGATCGCCGACATGGTGGGAACGTCGCGGGAAACCGTGACCCGCTCGATCAAGCAGCTGAAGGCGTCGGGGTGGCTGGCCCAGGAGGGGAAGCGCTACGTGATCCCCTGCGACAACGACGCCCAGCCATAGCGGTTCTTTCGGCTCGCCCCGATCGCGGTGGCGGTGCGGGGCGCGCGCCGGTGAAGCCCTGCGACCGGGCCCCCGACCCCGCACGGATCATGCCGCGCTCGCAGCCCCGGTCCGGGGCTCGCTGTGGCGTCGACCCACGGGATGGCGCACTCTCTCGGCCCACTCTCGTTCCCCTCGGGCCGACCGGGTCCGTGGCCGATGAAAAGGATTCACTCTTGATGGCTTCGGGTCGCCTGCAATTTCTTCGGATGGATTCCGCCCGAAACGGCGTTCGTTTCTTCTCGGCCATCTCGATCGTCGCGCTTCTGCTGCTCGGTGGCTGTCAGAGCGACGAGGATCGCGTCGCCCGTTTTCTCGAGCGCGGTGAACAATACGTCGAGAAGGGGCAGAACGAAGAAGCGATCATCGAGTTCAAGAACGTCCTCCAGATCGACCCGGAGAATGCAGCGGCGCACGAGGCGCTCTCGTTGGCCTATCTCCAGGTCGAGAAGCCGCGAGAGGCCTACTGGGAGATGTCCGAGACCGTTCGACTCGATCCGGACAACATCGATGCGCGACTGCGCTACGGGACGGTCTCCGCGGCGATCGGGGACTACGACCTCGCGAAGGAGCAGGCGGAAGCCGTCCTTCGGCTCGACCCGACGAAATCCGCGGCATACGTCCTTCGAGGACAGGCCAAGGAGTCGGACGAAGACTACGAAGGGGCCGAGGCGGACTTCCGGGCTGCGGTTGAACACGATCCGGCCGGGACCGCGTATCGTTTCATCTTGAGTGCTTTTCTCGAACGCCGTGGCCGACTCGAAGAGTCCGAGCAGGTTCTGCGAGAACTTCTCGATATCGAAGAGAGCTACAGGGCTGCTTCCGCGCTGGCAAGGATGCTTGTCCGCGCGGGTGACCGCGACGATGAGGCGCTCGAATGGCTTCGCCGATCCATCGAACTGGCGAAACAGGCGCCGACGGAGAAGCCCGAGATCGAGCCCGATGGGGCGGCCACGAGCACGACATTGCTCCTGTCCGACCTCCCTCGAGAGCCGGCGATCCAATCGGCCTATATGCTACTCGCCGCATTCCATTTCGATCGTGGCCGCTTCGAGGAAGCGATCGCGGCCCTCGAGGAAGGCATTGGCGAAAGCGAATCGAAGACCGAGCTGATCTATCAGATGGCGCGGCTCTATCGGGCCAAGGGAATGACCGCGGAGGAGAATGCGGCGATTCGACGGGCGACCGAGGAGTCTCCCGACAACGCAGCGGCCCAGCTCGTCCTGTCGGCCTATCTCGGGAAGCAGGGTGATCTCGAGGGGGCCTTGAAGGCGGCCACGGCGGCCGTCGAAATCGCACCCGAGGACAAGGCCGCCCGGCTTCGCCAGGCGGAGTTGCTGGTCGACATCGGCTATCGGGACGAAGATCCCGCTCGGATCCAGGCGGGTCGGGAAATCGTGGATGCCGTGCTCGAAGAGGAACCCGACAACCCATCCGCACATTTCGTTCGCGCGAAGATCCAGCTGGCGGATGGGGAACTCGAAGGCGCCAGGGAATCGCTCGAGACCGTGATCCAGGCCAGACCCGACTGGGCACAGGCCCGCTTCGTGCTCGGTTCCGCCCTCGCCGCTTCGAACGAACTCAGTCGCGCCCGCGTCGAACTGGCGCGGACCGTGGAACTCGACCCACAGCTGTCGGGCGCGCGAAAGCTGCTGGCGAAGGTGCATTCCCAGCTCGGCGAGCATGAGTTCGCGATCGAACAGGGAAGGAAATACCTCGAGCAGGTCCCCGATGACAACGAGGTCCGCATCATCGTGGGGCAGAGCCTGATCCGGGTGGGACGGGGCGAAGAAGCCTACGCGGAAGTCGAGAAGATTCCCGAGGACAAGCGCGACGCGCCCGCCTATTTCGCACTCGGACGCCTCGATATCGCTTTCGGGCGGACTGAGCTGGGTGCAGAGCGACTGCGCAGGGCGGATGAGCTGGCTCCCGGCAATCCCCAGGTCCTGAGAACACTGCTGGGGATCGATCGGGCAACCGGCGATCTGGCCGCATCGGCGGCACGGATCGCCAAGGCGCTCGAAGCCGATCCCGGGAACTCGGAGATCGCCGAGATCGATGGGGAACTGAAGTTGATCCAGGGGGATCGGGAGGGAGCGCGAGCGGCGTTCGAAAAGGCGATCGAACTCGACGAGCGCAACGTCAGTGCCCAGCTGGCGCTCGCGGACCTCGAGGCCCGGGCCGGCAATCTGGCGGCTGCGATCTCGGTCATGGAGCGCGCCGCCGCGGCCGTTCCCGAATCGTCGAACCTCCAATACCGACTCGCCCTCGTCTACGAACGCAACGGCGAGCGGGCGAAGGCAATCGACGCGTACGAGAAGTCGATCTCGCTCAATGACGACCTCGCCGTCGCCAAGAACAATCTCGCCTACCTGCTGACGGAATCGGGCGGGGATCTGGACCGGGCCCTGGAGCTCGCCCAGCAGGCCAAGGAGCAACTGCCGGATGACGCGAACGCGGCGGATACGCTCGGTTGGGTCCTGTTGAAGCGGGGCGTGCCCTCGGCGGCCATCGGTTATCTCGAAGAAGCGGCCGAGCGCTTCCCGGAGAACGCGCTGGAGATCCAGGGCATTGTTCGCAACCACCTCGCGGAGGCCTACGAGGCGAACAAGGACACGGCCCGGGCCATCACGGCGAGTCGCGAGTCCCTCGGCTACTACGAGAAGCTCGCGAAGGCCGCCAGGGAGCGCG